>PQAL01000013.1 GCA_003105035.1 Anaerolineales bacterium
GTAACAAGAGCCCTCAATGGGATTTGAACCCATGACCCCATTCTTACCAAGAATGTGCTCTACCGTCTGAGCTATGAGGGCAACAAAAGTGGGCGGTGAAGGATTCGAACCTCCGAAGGCTTCTGCCAACTGATTTACAGTCAGTCCCCTTTGGCCACTTGGGTAACCGCCCAATTGGGTCGCCTCGTTACATCGAAAATTGGTCAATTAGTCCCCTTGTCTCCCGACCCTTGAGGTGGACAATGAGGCTAATTGACTGATCCTCATGTAACGATGATGCTGTACCTGAAGCCGACGATGGGAATCGAACCCATAACCTACCACTTACAAGGCGGTTGCTCTGCCGATTGAGCTACGTCGGCGGGTTAAATTGTAAAAGTACTGGTCTTAAAGCGGACTGCATTATACCAGACGCATATGTTTGCGACAAGATTAAAAAAACCCGGCTTCAACCTGAAAACAGGTATCTTACCTAGGTTCTGGGATGAGAGTCTATCAGGATTTCGCGATATCGTCAATGGGGCGTTCGGTAACATTATCTTTTGAGTTGACTAGGGGGTTGGGAGTGAAATCCCCGAGCCTGCCATGCAAAATAAAGCGCGATTGAGCCAGCGACCGCGGCGTTCAATGACTCCACCCTGCCCTGCATGGGAAGTTGTAGCAAGGCATCACAGGATTTCCGCACCAGGGTGCGCATGCCGCTGCCTTCACCCCCCACAACCAGCGCCAAGGGTCCTTTCAGATTAAGCTTATCCAGGGGTTGGGCATCTGTTCCCGCCTCCAACCCGATCACCCAGATATTTTCGGCCTTCAGCTGTTCGATCGCCTGGGCAAGATTGACCTGAACAATCAAAAGGTGCTCGGAAGCTCCTGATGATGAGTTCACCACTGCAGGGGTGACTGTGGCGGTGTGCTTGAAAGGCAGCAACACTCCATGGATCCCTACTGCTTCTGCGGTACGCAGCAGTGTGCCCAGGTTCTGAGGGTCTTGCAGCACATCCAAGATGAGTAAAAAAGGTGCTTCATTTCGTCGGGCGGCTTGGTGCAAGGCGTCCTGAACAGCGCTGTATGGATAACCACTGGCTTCCAGGGCTACACCCTGGTGACCGTAGCCGAGTGAGTCAAGGCTGCCACGCGAGACTCTTTCTATTGGAAGCTTCAAGATAGAAGCCATTTTTATTATTTCTGCCAGGTGGCCTTTTTCTTCCACCCCGGTTGCCAGCTTCAAGCGGAAGAATTGCCGTCTCTGGGCAAGCAAGGCTTCATAGGTTGCATTCCGACCGTATAACCATTCCTTCATTATTCACCTAAAAAAAACCGGAGCATCAAGCTCCGGAAGCAGTATTATTTCCAGCGCCATGTCGTACCATCTTTGGTATCTTCAAGCAGCACGCCAAGTTCCACGAGTCGAGCGCGAATCTGGTCGGTAAGCCGCCATAATTTTTGCTGGCGTAGTTCACGCCGCATATCGATCAGCAATTGGATGAACGGTGTGGCTTCCCCACCCTGCAAGGGGCGTTCAGCACGCAAGCCTAATACATTCATCAATTCACGCAGCAAGCCCTGTGCTTCCCCAACGATCCCGGCAGTAACCCCAGCATCCTTAGCCTGGTTGATCACCCGCACCAGCTCAAAGAGATATCCCAGGGCTCCAGCGGTATTGAAGTCGTCATCCATGCAATCAGTGAAACCCTTGCGCGTGGCTTCCACCTGCTGCTGCAGGTTGTTAACCGGCTCACCTTCATCGACATTTCCATCAGCGGCTGGGCGAAGGGCAAGCCGCAGACGCTCCAGAGCCCGTTCAGCCTGAGTGATGATCTCATCTCCGAACGTCAGTGGATTACGGTAACTGGAATTCAGCACCATCATGCGCAGCACATCACCTTCGTGGGAGGCCAGGAAATCTTCAATCGTCACCAGGTTACCCAATGACTTCGACATTTTCTCACCGGCCAGTTGCATCATGCCATTGTGCACCCAGTAATGGGCAAATGGCTTACCCGTTGCGCACTCCGTCTGGGCAATCTCGTTCTCGTGGTGCGGGAAGATCAAGTCGTTACCCCCGCCATGAATGTCGATCTGCTCACCCAGGTGGTGCATGCTCATGGCTGAGCATTCGATATGCCAGCCTGGGCGGCCTTTTCCCCATGGACTATCCCAGGCGGGCTCTCCGGGCTTGGAGGATTTCCACAACGCAAAATCCATCGGGTTCTCTTTACGCTCGTCAATATTGATCCTTGCTCCAGCTTGCATGTCTTCCAGCTGACGCGCTGACAATTTTCCGTACTGCTTATCCTTGCTAACCCGGAAATAAACATCGCCGTTAACTTCGTATGCATAGCCTTCTTCACCCAAGCGGGTGATCAATTGTATGATATTTTGAATCTCGTGGGTGGCTCGCGGGTAAACAGTTGCCGGTAAAATATTCAGGTCAGCCAGGTGTTTCCCGAACTCCTCAATATACTTTTCGGCTAATTTGATTGGGTCCATGCCGAGCTGGTTCGCCTTGTTGATAATCTTGTCATCCACATCGGTGTAGTTCATGGCATGGCGTACGCGAAAACCGCGATATTCAAGATAGCGGCGAATAATGTCAAATACCAGGGCAGACATGGCGTGCCCTACATGGGCTTTATCGTACACCGTTGGGCCGCAGACATACATGGTTACCACACCGGGCTCGATGGTCTGGAGGTCTTCCTTCTGTCGCGTTAATGTATTATAGATTCGTAGAGCCATAGCCAGTCCTCAGGGTTAATCTTCTCTTTCCAGCCGTGCAAAGACCATCCGCCCTGCAGCAGTCTGCAGAACTTTTGTTACGGTGACATTGATCTTCTTGCTCAGGTAACTGCGACCATCTTCAACAACCACCATGGTGCCGTCATCCAGGTAGCCCACACCCTGCCCGGATTCCTTACCTTCCTGAATGACATTAACTTCCAGGGATTCACCCGGAAGGAATACTAACTTCACCGCATTAGCCAGCTCATTGACGTTGAGCACACTGACCCCCTGCAGCTCAGCAATCCTATTTAGATTGTAGTCGTTAGTGAGTATGGGGCAACGCAGCTGGCGGGCTAACACAACCAGCTTATCGTCAACTTCACGCACACCTTCCACATCCATGTCGCTGATGCGAAGCGGTGTGGTAGTATCTTTCTGCAGCTGGGAGATCACCTCGATCCCGCGCCTTCCACGCTGCCTGCGCAGGTTATCGGATGAATCGGCAATGAACTGTAGCTCGTTCAGAACAAAGCGTGGGATCAGCAAGGTGCCTACCAGGAAGCCTGTCCGGGCAATATCGGCTATCCGACCGTCAATAATCACACTGGTATCTAGAAGGACAGTTCGTGAGGGTGGCTGAGCGCTTGAAGATGATTCCTCGCCCGATCGGCTCTGGCCGACCCTGAATAGTGAGAAAAGGTCAGCTTGCCGCATGACAAACACAGCGATACCCAGATAGCCAAACAATACCACAGCTACGAAGGGGAGAACCTTGCCAAACGGTGGAGGCAAGAGTGAGAGCGGAAACGTCAGAAGCGCGGCGATGATCAGGCCAACCACCAGGCCAGTCAATCCCGAAGCTAGCGTCTGGGTTGAGACACTCAATAAAGTCCTGCGGATATAGCGGAGTGGCCGGGTGGTGAAATATGGGGTCATGATCAACCCAAAAAGGATTCCCACCAGGCATAACATGAAGCCGGCTAACTCTGGAGATTGGCCGGTTGAATTTCCAAGCAGGATACCCAAATAGGTTCCAATAATACCAAACACAACCATTCCGATAAGTCGGAAAATAAATTCAACACTCATTGCAGCCTCCCGTTCAAATCGCTGCGAGAGCCATCTTACTAGATATTCTGTAAAGATATTCCGACCACGGATGATAACTTGCCCTGGACGGAGATTTCTAAATTCCCCTCACCATTTATTGTAATAAACAAGATAAAGAAAATAAGTGCAAAAGAATTTCGACCCGGTGAGGGTTCATACCCATGGTTTCTCGCCGCTTATGTTGATTGCATTATATCGTTAATGATTGGATTTGTTCCAGGAAATTGAAGATCTTAAGCTGCCTGGTTGGGTTCGATTCACTGCTGATATAATCGCACCAGCGAGTGGAATTCGGCTTCATCTCAAGGCTGAAGCTGGACCACCAACAAATAACAAATTTCTAGAGATTAGCATGCTATCTGGACCTCCTGACCCAACCCTGCCTCCTTTGCCCCAGCCACGCCGATTAGTCATTGGAATCACGGGAGCTTCAGGTGCCATACTGGGGATCCGACTGCTTGAAACACTTAAACCCACCCCGATTGAGACGCATCTGGTCATATCGGACTCGGCTCTCCTGACCATCCAGCATGAAACCGATCTTAATTTGGATCAGGTTATGGCTCTCGCGGATGCAAGTTATGATTTCCATGATATCGGGGCATGCATCGCATCCGGGACGTATCTCACACTAGGGATGGTGATCATCCCCTGCTCCATAAAAACACTCTCGGCCGTGGCAAATTCCTATTCGGATGACCTGATCTCGCGCGCTGCTGACGTCACCCTGAAGGAAGGTCGGCCCCTCGTGCTGGTCATTCGGGAGACACCTTATCACCTGGGCCACCTGCGCCTGATGAGCCAGGCTGCAGAATGCGGTGCAGTCATTTTTCCTCCCATCCCTGCGTTTTATATCCGCCCGAAGTCAGTCGAGGAGATCATTAATCATACGGTTGGGCGCGTTTTAATGCGCTTGGGCATTAAAAACGAGCTGTACTCCGAGTGGCAGGGTCCGCAGGCAGGTGAATAGGTGACGGAGCGCGATCTCGAAAAAGCAGCCTTGCGCGGTGAGCCTTCTTATGTTTGGCGCGCTGGGCAGGAGCGTCGCCTGGAGATGATCACCGCAGCAGCAGGGAAGCGCCTGGAGGGGCGTATGCTCGAAAATGGCTGTGGCGTGGGGATGTACCTGCAACACCTCGCTTCGCAGGTGAAGTCGATCGTTGGGCTGGAGTATGAGCTGGAGCGGGCGAAGGAAGCTCAAGCCCACTCTTCTCAAGTGATCAATGGTGCCTGCGAACATCTTCCCTTCCCAGCGAATGCCTTTGACGTCATCCTGAGCCATGAAGTCCTCGAGCATGTCAGCGATGACCAGCGGTCGGTCAGCGAGATGCTACGCGTGCTTAGCCCAGGGGGCATCATCGTGCTGTTCGTTCCAAATCTGGGCTACCCGTTTGAAACCCACGGAATCTACTGGCATGGTCGTTATCATTTCGGTAACATCCCCTTGATCCATTACCTGCCGGTGAAGTTGCGGAAGCAGCTGATGCCGCACGTGCGTGTATACTCGAGCTCCGATCTGGCAAAGCTGTTCAAGGGAATGCCTGTGCGAATCACGGATCGAAAGATCATTTTTGGCGCATACGACAACATTATTAACCGCTTCCCCACCATGGGCAGGTTCTTACGCCGCCTGCTGCAATGGCTGGAAAATACCCCCCTGAAGGTTTTCGGCTTATCCCACTTGTGGATAATTGAGAAGATCTGAGCTAGCTGGTTTTGACTCGAAAATCGTATACCCCATCCTGAATGGGCCAATTTGCTGAGCATCCTGGGCAAAGCAAGTGATTTTCATGACCTTCCAGGTTGGCTGAAGCACACACTGGACATTTGAAAAACGAGCCCGGTTGAGCTACAGGGGTGTCATTGACTGCCAGGCACCTGGAAAACACGCTGGGAGAAAACTGAAACCATTGCCCGGTTGGTTGCAGCCAGGATTCCAAGATGACCAGCATTTTTATAGGCAAGAAGCGTTTAAAAATTCCCAGCCTGAAATAAGATACTGCCAGCTGTTGTTGCACGGCAAAATCTGTGTCTGCCAGCCAACCCTTAATCGCTTGGGGATGGAAGTCAAAGTTCAATTTTTCAAACTCCACGCTCTGATGCGAAAAAGGTGACCAGGATTGCTTGCGGATCAGATATCGGAAAATGGCCTTTAGGTTATGCTTGTTAGCAAATTCCAGGATGAATATGGCTCCCGGTTGTAATGTGCGGCGTACCTGTCTCAAGGCCAGAGCCGGTTCGGCCATATGGTGCAACGTGCGGATCATCGTCGCCCCATCAAATAGACCATCCACAAACGGCAGCCGGTAGATATCAGCGGCGACATAGGTGTATCGTTCATCTTGGCCCAGGCGTGTTCGCGCATGTTGTAGCTGCGTGAGTGAGTAATCCAGCAGGACTACCTTTTTATAGCCAATATACCTTGGCGTATTACGCCCTGCTCCTGCACCCAGCTCCAATAGCTGCTCGCCACCTTTGGGGAGCAGCCGCCTGAGGGCAATGGCTTCTGCCTGATCTTCATAAACGCGTCCACCCTGATCCCAAAAATCAGTCTGGTAGCTAGAATCTTCATAATTGCAGATGGGAGGGGTAGGAGTGGTCACATGGTCCTTAAAACACTCTGGCTGATTCCGAATGTGCCAAGCTTAATGAGCAGATCTGTGCTCTTAATACCTCACAAGGGGGAATTTCATCACCATAAACTCACGTGTTGAAAAAATCTGAACCAGCTCGATACATTCCCCGACCAGGTGGGTGAAAATGCTACTTGAAGGTATAACCAGTGTTATTTTTGAGATTGATTGACGCTTGAAGTCCTCTAAGCAGCTTCTTTTTCCGATTTCATGCCATTATAACCCCGGCCAACCCCGCGGTATATGAAGCCAGATTTCACCATTTCATCTGGTTCATAAAGGTTGCGCCCATCATATATGACTGGATGGCGCATCTGGTCACGCAGGCGAGGCTTATCCAGCTGCTTGAACTCGTTCCACTCAGTGAGGACAACCAGCGCATCGCATCCCTGTGCTAATGCGTAAGGGTCCGGCATCATTTCAACACCAGGCATCAATGGCATGGCGATATCCATAGCCACCGGGTCGTAGGCCCTGATCGTGGCACCTTCAGCCTGCAGCAGCTGGGCTATGGTTATGGACGGGGCATCGCGCATATCGTCGGTGTTAGGTTTAAAGGACAGGCCGAGTAAACCGATGATCTTCCCTTTCAGCTCGCCCACTAACTCCTTGATATGGTCGACAGCCATGCTTCGGCGGTCATCGTTGATTTCCATGACAGTATAAAGAAGCTGGGGGTGGCGTCCTTTTTCAGCGGCCATATATGCCAGGGCTTTAACATCCTTCGGGAAACACGAGCCGCCGTAACCTACCCCGGCATCCAGGAACTGCTTGCCAATGCGGGCATCATAGCCCATCCCGATAGCCACTTCTTTTACATCCGCACCCAGGCACTCGCAGATATTCGCAATTTCGTTTATGAAGGAGATCTTGGTAGCCAGGAACGCATTCGAGGCGTACTTGATCATCTCTGCGGTCCGCAGGTCGGTAATGACGATCGGAGCGCGCAGTGGCAGGTGTAACTGGGCCACTTTCTCTGCAGCCTCAGGGTTCAGAGAGCCAAGCACCGTGCGGTGAGGTTGCATAAAATCACTGATGGCTGAGCCTTCCCGTAAAAACTCGGGGCACGATACCACAGAGAAAGGTATGGGCTGCTTTTGGCTGCGGCGAATAATATCGGCCACCCAGTCACCCGTACCGACGGGCACGGTGGATTTGTTAATAATTACCAACGGACCGGTCATACTCACGGCAATCTCACGCGCCGCAGCTTCCACGTAGTGAAGGTCGGCTTCGCCGTCCACGCCCATGGGCGTGCCAACTGCAATAAAAACAAATTCGGTCCCTTCTAATGCTTCTGCATATGACGTCGTAAATGTCAACCGCTTCGCTTGAACATTATGATCCACCAATTCCTTTAAACCAGGTTCGTAGATTGGCATCTTACCTTGCTTTAGACCTTCAATTTTTTCGGGTACGACGTCCAGAGCGATCACCCTGTTTCCCAGGTCAGAAAAGCAAGCTGCGGTCACCAAACCGACATAGCCAACACCAACCACACAGATTTGCTTCATCCATTCTCCTCCATATCATGAAATTACGTGATTATCTTATCATAAAGGTAAGTGGTTTGGAGAGTTTTATCAATTTTGTTAGGCACCTGAGGTGCATGCTATGGGATGATGACAATCATATTTTTGGCATGACACCTGTCACTTGTAATTCGGCCTATTTTAGTCTAAAATATAAACAATTAATCATAGTATTCTTATCAAAATATGGGAGTTTATTATGCAGATCACTCGACAGGCAGATTATGCAGTTAGGGCAATGGTATATCTTGCCCAATTAGAACCCGATCAGCGGGCAGCCACTGGTCAGATTGCTCAGGAAAAGAATATTCCGCCCTCGTTCCTGGCGAAAATAGTCTCTCAATTATCAGTAGCAGGTTTGCTTCAAACCTCGCGTGGTGCAAGAGGTGGTGTTTCACTGGCTAAACCCGCCGGAGCGATCAGCCTGCTGGACGTGATCGAAGCCATTGACGGACCAATCTTACTGAACGATTGCGTCGGCGACTCAATGACCTGCACGTACGATGACAGCTGCCCACTCAAGCCCGTCTGGTGCGATGCGCAGAAAATGCTTGTCGATCACCTTTCGAAAGCTAATTTTGCCCAATTTGCCAAAGTATCCACAAATTAACCTGGCACCCGACTGATCGCTTAAACATTCATAATTGTCTTTCTCACCCTTCCTGGCGTATAATCAACCAGGAAGGGATGTCTGGTTTTTAAACAAACTGCCAGATATCACCTCCACAAGTCTTTTCGTACACATAGCTTAGCAGGAGGAACCATGTCAACTCCACGCGTTGTACGCGCCCCACGCGGTACTCAGCTAACCTGCAAATCCTGGCTCACCGAAGCCCCTTACCGCATGATCCAGAACAACCTGGACCCGGAAGTGGCGGAGCGCCCGCAAGACCTGGTGGTCTACGGCGGGCGCGGGCAGGCTGCCCGCAACTGGGAGTGTTTCGATGCCATCCTGGCTACTCTCAAGGAGATGGAGACCGATGAGACCCTTCTGGTCCAGTCGGGTAAGCCGGTGGCGGTCTTTAAGACCCATCCAGATGCCCCGCGGGTGTTGATCGCCAACTCCAATCTCGTGCCGCATTGGGCCACCCAGGAGCACTTCGACCAGCTCGTTGCACGCGGTTTGATGATGTTCGGCCAGATGACAGCCGGTTCGTGGATTTACATCGGCACCCAGGGAATCCTCCAGGGTACCTATGAAACTTTGGGATCCCTGGCACATTTGCGGGGTTGGGGATCGCTCAAGGGCAAGTTCTGCCTGACCGCCGGGTTGGGCGGAATGGGCGGCGCCCAGCCGCTGGCGATCACCATGAACGAGGGGGTGGGGTTGATCGTTGAGGTGGATCCCGCCCATGCTCAACGCCGCCTTGAGACAGGCTATGTGGATATGGTGGTGGATACCCTCGAAGAAGCCATGACCTTGGTGGAGGAATATCAGAAGAAAGAAATCCCCAAATCCATCGGCCTGATCGGCAATGCAGCTGAGATTTACCCCGAGCTGGCGATGCGGGGCATAATTCCGGATGTGGTCACCGACCAAACACCTGCTCATGATGTGCTGATGTACGTCCCCAGCGGTTTGAGCGTCTCACAGGCCGATGCGCTGCGTATCAACAATCCGAATGACTATCACAAACGCTCGATGCAGTCCATGGCACGACACGTCGAAGCGATGTTGGAATTCAAGCGAAAAGGCGCCGAAGTTTTTGACTACGGCAACAACCTGCGCCAGCGTGCATATGATGAGGGAGTGACGGAGGCTTTCGAATTCCCAGGCTTTGTTCCAGCGTATATCCGTCCCCTCTTCTGTGAAGGCAAAGGACCTTTCCGCTGGGTGGCTCTCTCGGGTGACCCGGAGGATATCTACCGGACGGATGAGGCTCTCGTCGAGCTCTTCCCCCAGGATTTCCACCTGCACCGCTGGCTAAAAATGGCGCGTGAAAAAGTCCAGTTCCAAGGACTACCATCGCGCATCTGCTGGCTTGGGTTCGGCGAACGGGCCGAGGCCGGGCTTTGTTTTAATAACCTGGTGGCTGAAGGCATCGTGAAAGCACCGATCGTGATTGGGCGTGACCATCTGGATGCCGGCTCGGTCGCTTCACCCAACCGTGAGACCGAGGGGATGCTGGACGGCACGGATGCGGTCAGTGATTGGGCTATCCTGAACGCGTTGATCAATGCTGTGGGTGGGGCGACCTGGGTTTCGTTCCACCATGGCGGAGGCGTAGGCATCGGCTTCAGCCAGCACGCCGGCCAGGTGATCGTGGCAGATGGGACTGCTGAAGCAGCCGCACGCCTGGAGCGGGTTTTGACCACCGACCCGGGTATGGGCATTGTGCGCCATGCGGATGCAGGCTATGAAATCGCCATCGAGGCCGCGAAAAGGCATGGTCTCAAGATGCCGATGCTGAAATAAGGTTTATTTAATACCTAGTTTTGTTAGATTGATAGCAGGGTGGTGTTATCGACGAGCGGAGAAAGCCAGCCAATCGCCGATCTGCCGCTGTTCGATGAATGGGAAGCCATGCTGTATCAAGGCGTCTTGCATTTCCTGGCCTTGCTCTACCAGGATGCCTGATAAGATTATGCATCCGCCGTCCATCACCAGCTCACCCAATCCCTGGTCAAGCAGCTGGATCAATATCGGTGCCAGGATATTGGCAAACACCAGCTGCGCCTGATGGATGCCGAACTTACCCGCGATTACCTCATTCACCGAGCCGACACCCAACTCAAGGCGATTACTCACTTCATTCAAAGCAGCGTTTTCGGCGGATGACCGATAGGCTTCGGCATCTATATCCACGCCGAGGGCTTTCTCTGCGCCTAGCAACAGACCCGCTATTGAAAGGATCCCCGAACCACAGCCAATATCAATGATCCTTATGTGAGCAGGATGTGCCTGGGAAGCGAGATAATCTTCAGCTAGCGCCAGGCATAGCTGAGTGGTTGGGTGGGTACCTGTCCCGAAGGCCATACCCAGGTCGATCCGCACCGGGATGCGCGTATTATCCTGAACCGGGATCCAGGCTGGCTGGATGATCAATTTATTGCCAATTGGGATGGGGTGGTAATGTTCCTTCCAGGCTTCCATCCAATTGACTTCCTGGATTATTTTGAATTCAGGTTCAGGGATCGGTGAGATACGCCCCAAGTACCATAAGCCTTGCTCAATCTTCTGCCGGGTATCCTCCAGGCTCTCATCAGCGGGGATGTAACCACACACTCTGAGTGGCCCAACCGTTTCTCCATTTTCATCAGCCGGGCCAGCCCTCACCGCGGTCGATTCAATGACTACACCATCTGGTAGGTAGCGGGCAAGCACCTCGGCAACTGCTTCGGCCAGCTCCCCATTTAATGTCAGGCTTACTTCCAGCCAATACTTTTCTGCCATCGAATCACTTTTTTTAAAGAATATCGGATGTATATCGGGAAGGAATTGCATCACCCGCCCAGGGTGTCTTTCAACCAATCCAGAAACCCTTTTTCAGCCGGTCTCACTTCACTGCCCAGGCTTTCAGCCAATTTTTCCATCAACTTGCGTTGTTCAGAGGTCAGGTTACGCGGCACTTCCACATTGACCACTACCATCTGGTCGCCGCGGCCATTCCCACGCAGGTGCGGAACACCTTTCCCACGCATACGCAATACCTTCCCAGGCTGTATGCCTGCCGGGATCTTTAACTTTGTACTCCCATCCACGGTCGGCACATCCACTTCTGCTCCGAGGGTGGCTTGAGCAATGTTGATGTCCAGGTCAAGCAGGATGTCATTTTCACGACGCCGGAAATACTTGTGTTGAAGCACGCGTATCACCAGGTATAAGTTCCCGTTCGGGCCACCATTTTCACCTGGTTGCCCTTCACCAGCCAGCCTGATCTGGTTGCCATTGTCTACACCAGCAGGGATTGAGACCACCTTTTTACGATTTCGACGCACCAACCCACGTCCGTTGCAGGTATGGCAGGCTGTGGCAATGGTTTCGCCCTTTCCATTGCACACCGGGCAGGTTGATACCTGCACCATGGAGCCGAGCAGGGTCTGGCGCACCTGGCGTACCTCACCCGTCCCATTGCAGGTCGAGCAGCGTATTGGGCTGGTGCCGGGTTCAGCCCCTTTACCGCCGCATGTTTCGCACACTTCATCGCGGGTGATCTCGATCTCCTTTTCAATCCCAAAAATTGACTCCTCGAAAGAAAGGTCGACATTGATCTGCAGGTCAGGCCCTCGCCGGGGAGCGTTACGTGCCCGGCGGCTGGTGCTCCTTCCAAAACCACCAAATCCTCCGAAGAACTCATCGAATAGATCACCGAAATCAACCGTGAAATCTGGCACACCCCCGGTATTCTGTACACCGGCATGCCCAAAACGGTCATAGGCCGCGCGTTTATCGGCATCTGAGAGCACGCTATATGCTTCATTAATTTCTTTAAAGTGCTCTTCTGCGTTGGCTTCCTGGCTGACGTCAGGATGATACTGCCGGGCCAGCTTGCGGAAGGCAGCCTTAATCTCATCGGATGTGGCAGTACGTGACACACCCAAGACTTCGTAGTAATCGCGTTTCGCCATGATCGTTGTTAAACAACATGAAACCTTGAGAGGTTTACATGCTATTCATCATCCCTTCGTCTCGAGTTACTTACGCAAAATAGAGGCAGTTGCCTTCGCATAATATATATTTTTACCAAAATTCCTGGCAGTCTATCCGTGAGCCTCAAGCCAAGCTCGGGATTGCTCACGGATAGGATGCCAGGTTATTTCTTTCTCTGATTAACATTGCGTTGTTATCGATGAATCCTGTTCCAACTTTTGAACAAAATATAGCTAGAGATTATGCATTCCTGAACTCACCATCCACAACATCGTCATCGCTGCCACCAGGTCGCTGGCCACCTTCAGGACCTTGCTCAGGACCCTGCTCTGGGTCGCCTGTTGCCGGACCAGCCTGCGGACCACCCTGTTGGTAAACGGACGCACCAATCTGCTGGACTACCTGGAAGAGTTGCTCCGTGGCACTCTTGATCCTGGCTGGATCTTCAGTCTCAAGAGCCTGCTTGACATTAGCAACTTCCGACTCAACCTTGCTGCGTACATCCGCCGGCACCTTGTCACCGAAATCCCGCACGGCTTTCTCGGCAGTATAAATTGCATTGTCGGCAGTATTTTTTGCTTCGATCAGCTCTTTCCGTTTCTTGTCTTCATCGGCATGCGTTTCAGCTTCACGGCGCATACGCTCGACCTCTGAATCGTTAAGGCCTGAGGAAGCTGTGATGGTGATGTGTTGGCTTCGCTGGGTAGCCTTGTCCTGCGCAGTCACTTTGATGATGCCATTGGCATCGATATCAAAGGTCACTTCAATCTGCGGCATACCACGCGGGGCAGGTGGGATTCCATCCAGGATGAACCTACCCAGGCTTTTGTTGTCGGCTGCCATCGGCCGCTCACCCTGCAGGACGTTGATCTCCACCTGGGGTTGGCTATCGGAGGCAGTTGAGAAAACCTGGCTCTTATGGATGGGAATGGCGGTGTTCCTTTCAATCAAAGGTGTAGCCACGCCGCCCAGGGTCTCCACTGAAAGGGTAAGTGGGGTCACATCCACCAACAGGATGTCCTTGACATCTCCGCCTAGCACTCCCGCCTGGATGGCAGCACCGATCGCTACCACTTCGTCGGGGTTCACACCTTTATGGGGTTCTTTATTGAACAGCTTGCGTACGGCTTCCTGTACAGCAGGCATGCGGGTCATGCCACCCACCAGGACGACCTCGTTGATCTTGGAAGTGTCCATATCGGCATCTCGTAGGGCGTTTTTCACCGGGGTGAGGCTGCGCTCGATCAAATCACCGGTCAGCTGTTCCAGCTTAGAGCGGGTCAAATTCATCACCAGGTGCTTCGGGCCGGAGGCGTCGGCGGTAATATAGGGCAGGTTGATCTCGGTCTGCATCATACTGGAAAGCTCAATCTTGGCTTTCTCGGATGCCTCTTTTAATCGCTGCAGGCTCTGGCGGTCTTGGCGAAGATCGATCCCATTGGCAGCTTTAAATTCGTCTGCCAGGTAGTCGATCAGGCGCATGTCAAAGTCATCGCCACCCAGGAAGGTATCACCGCTGGTGGAACGGACCTGGAAAACCCCATCTCCAACATCCAGGATTGAAATATCGAACGTACCCCCACCCAGGTCATATACCGCAATGACCTCGTCTTTTTTCTTATCGAGACCGTAAGCCAGTGAGGAGGCAGTTGGCTCATTGATGATGCGTAACACTTCCAGGCCGGCGATCTTCCCAGCATCCTTGGTCGCATTCCGTTGGGCATCATTGAAATAGGCTGGTACGGTGATGACCGCCTGGGTGACCGTCTCGCCCAGGTAAGCTTCAGCATCGACCTTAAGCTTGGCCAGGATCATGGCTGATACTTCAGGGGGAGAATACTCGCGCCCGTCCAGCACCACGCGAATATCTCCATTGGGTGCCTTCGCAACTTTATAAGGCACTCGCGACAATGCCTTTTTAACTTCGGGGTCATCAAATTTACGGCCCATGAAGCGTTTGATCGAAAAAATTGTGTTTTCAGGGTTAACAACT
The DNA here is from genome assembly GCA_003105035.1 of Anaerolineales bacterium. Taxonomy (NCBI): domain Bacteria; kingdom Bacillati; phylum Chloroflexota; class Anaerolineae; order Anaerolineales; species Anaerolineales bacterium. The sequence goes on from PQAL01000013.1 coordinate 14,584, forward strand.
GCCTGGTTACGCGCCACGCGTCCTACCAGGCGTTCGTGATTCTTATTCACTGCCACCACGGAAGGAATAAGCCGTTCACCTTCAGCGCTGGGGATCACGGTGGGTTCGCCACCTTCCATCACCGCCACAACCGAGTTGGTTGTGCCAAGATCGATACCAATTATTTTTCCCATTCTATGATTCTCCTTGTTAATGATAGTTCCGTAATAATTTCCACGATATATTTACCGTGCCACCCTGACGCGCGCCGGGCGAATTACCCGCTCACCCAGGGTATATCCGGGCTGTACTACGTCGATGATCTGACCACTCTCGTGGTCCGGGCTGTCCTCGTGAGATATGGCTTCATGCAGGTTTGGATCGAAGAACTGGTCCTTCGCATCAATCAGCTTGACTCCATCGGCTTCAAAAGCTGCGAGCAGCTTGCGGTGGATCAAGTCGATGCCTTCCGCCCAGATCGCCCCATTCCCCTCCGTCGGTCGGTTCTTATCTTTCAGAGCCCGCCCAAGATCATCGGCAATATCCAGGTACCTGCGGATGGCGTTCCCAAGGGCATTCTGACCCCCCTGGGATTGTTCGCGCTCGATGCGTTTCTTATAATTAATGAATTCTGCCCGCTCACGTTGCCATCCATTGAGATATTCATTGGATTTTGCTAACGCCTGATCAAGCTCAGCACGTAATTGTTCGATTTCCTCTTCAGGTATGACTGCCGGTACCTCGTTAATTTCTTCCGACTGCGCAGGCACAGCAGTCTCTTCCTGCAAGTTCACCTCGGGGGTATCTTTTTCAGCTGACTTTTGCTTTTTTGAAGTCATGATATCGCCACTCTCCTTAATTATCTTCAGCGAGCATTTCAATCACCAGATCACTCAATAAACCCGAAACAAAGCGCACTGCAGAAACAGTACGCCCATATGCCATACGGGTAGGTCCGAGCACGCCTAATGCACCGGTGACCAGACCTGGTGCCCCATAGCGCCCTAAAACGATCGAGCAATCACGCAGGTCTTCCCAGGTGCCCTCCCCACCGATCAACACCTGGACGTCATCCATCCCGCTGGTCAACACCGTGCGTGAGAGCAAATCTTCCAACATGGAACGTTCTTCAAGCACACGCAGTGCCTTGCGCGCTGATTCAGATTCGGCAAATTCCGGCTCAGAAAGCACATTCGTCAAACCATCACGAAAGACTTCACCGGTGACCAACAGCTTCATCCGATCGAATTCTTCACGGATCAGCTTGACCACATCTTGCTCAAGAGCATCAAACTGATCGCGTAATGCGGTGATAGCTTCTGTATCCAACCCTTCACATACCAGGTTAATATGACTGGCCGCTGCCGTCAGCTGATCTTGCGAAACCGGTTCAGCCAGGGTTAGCATTTGCTGCCGCACCTGCCCACCCGTCCATACCATCACCATCAAGACCTGCCGCCCGTGAGTAGAGATCAGGCTGAGGTGCTTGAAGCGGGCCGACTCAGGCCTGGGAGAAGTAACCAGCGAAGCACCCTGGGATTGGTGCGCCAAGACTGACGCGGCCAGGCGCATCCAACGGTTGACATCCCTTCCAGCCTGGTAAAACTGGTGCGTGATCGTCCGGCGGGTGTTCATGGGCAACTCAGTTTGGCCCATTAATTGGCGCACAAAATAACGGTAGCCTTCCTCCGTCGGGACTCTCCCGGCTGAAGTATAAGGCTGACGCAAGTAACCAGCTTCAGTCAGCTCAACCATATCATTCCTGATCGTCGCTGAGCTGGTGTCGAGCTTATATCTTTCGATTAATGCTTTTGACCCAACCGGCTGAGCCGTATCCACATAGGTATGAATGATGAGGGCAAGGATTAATCTTTGACGTTCGGTTAGTGTAGTCATTTGAGCTGCCTATAATTTAGCACTCTCGGCATGAGAGTGCTAAATAGAACGTTTCTATGATACCATGACGAATAAGGTAAGTCAAGCGGGGGTGGGAGGTTCTTATAAAACTCTAACAAGGGTCTGGTTGATTTTTTTTAGCACTCTCGATATAATAGTACTAATCGAATAATTCCTTCGGGGCAGGGTGATGGCGGAAAGTTCGCCTATTCCCGATCGGTGGTATAGCCCACGAGCCAAATTAACAGGCATGAGCCGGTGAAATTCCGGAGCCGACGGTACAGTCCGGATGAGAGAAGGTTGTTTTTCTTTTCAGAGCCTCCCTACAGAGTGGGAGATTCTGTAAAGTCAAATGTATTTGCCCCGGAGTACCCTTCGGGGCATTACTATTATATGAAGACGAAACCGTGGTTAATTCTCCTGTCGATCCTGCTGATGCTGGTGGCCTGGCAGCTAGCAGTCTGGTTTGGCAGGTTCCCAGCTTTTATCCTCCCTTCACCTGAGCAGGTGGGAGCTCGCTTCATCCAGGCATTGTTGGACGGTACCTTGTTGCGCAACACGTTGGTAACTCTGCTAGAAGTTTTGGTGGGATTGACACTGGGAGTTACCACGGCAACCGTGCTGGGATACTTCCTGGCGCGCTCAATCCACCTGGAACGCTTGCTCTCCCCATATATTATTGCCAGCCAGGCAATTCCAATTGTAGCCATTGCCCCCTTGCTCGTAATCTGGTTTGGCCCAGGTCTTTTTTCGAAAGTCTTGATCTGTGCCCTGGTCGTTTTCTTCCCGGTGTTGGTCAACACGGTCGTAGGTGTGCGTTCAGTCCCTGAAGATTTGCGTGATCTGATGCGCTCATTGCAAGCTACCCGCTGGCAGACTCTCAAGAACCTCGAAGTGCCGGCTGCCCTGCCTGTATTTTTAGGCGGGTTGCGCATCGGGGCTACCCTGGCTGTCATTGGGGCGGTGGTGGGAGAGTTCGTTGGTGCCAAGAGTGGGTTGGGATTCCTGGTCAATGTGGGGCGTGGCGTCTATGATACCGCCCTCGTCTTCGTTTCGGTTTTCACCTTGATTGCCCTGGCATTGATCTTATACGGCCTGGTCTCATTGCTTGAAAAGAAGTTGTTATGGTGGCAACAGCGACCCGAGAATGAAGTGCTGTTGAATCCCGAAGTGCCGGCAAAAGCTTGAGAAGTTACATAGAGGAGAACCTATGAACAGAACAACCAGACTGATCACATTCTCGCTACTGGTGTGTATGTTATCTGCCTGTGCCATTTCCACCGGGACGCCTGTTACCGGAACGACACCAGCTCCCACAAACACGAGCGCGCCCACAACACCCATCTCTACACAGGCTCCCGCTCTGGTGCATGTCCGTCTGCCATTGGGGTACATCCCCAACGTCCAGTTTGCCCCGCTCTATGTGGCGGTGGAAAAAGGGTATTTCGCCCAAGAGGGCATCGACATCGAGTTCGATTACAGCATGGAAACGGATGCCGTTGCCCTGGTAGGAGCTAATGAGATCCAATTCGCGGTCGTCTCTGGTGACCAGGTTTTATTAGCTCGCGCCCAAGGTCTTCCCGTTGTGTACGTCCTGGCCTGGTATCAAGATTATCCCGTTTCGGTGGTTTCCAAGTCAGGGCAAGGCATCTTGAAGCCGGAGGATTTAAAAGGCAAAAAAATCGGCTTGCCCGGCTTATATGGCACAAGTTATATCGGCTTACGTGCCCTGCTGAGCACAGCAGGTTTGAAGGAGAGTGATGTCACGCTTGATTCCATCGGTTATAACCAGGTGGAAGTTTTGGTCAGTGATCAAGATCAGGTTGTGGTGGTCTACACCACTAACGAGCCCATCCAGCTGCGTGCCATGGGCTACCCGGTGGATGAAATCCGCGTCAAGGATTACGACCATCTGGTGTCGAATGGGTTGATCACCAATCAGAACACCATCAGCCAAGACCCCGACCTGGTTAGGCGAATGGATCAGGCCATCATCAAGGGCATCGCAGATACGATTGCCGATCCTGACGCAGCCTACCAGACCTGCCTGAAGTACGTGGAAGGACTAAAGCAGGCTGATCAGGCTATTCAAAAGCAGGTGTTGCTTACTTCGATTGAGCTATGGAACGCCGATCAGATCGGATATTCAGATCCGGTGGCCTGGGAAAACACGCAAAAGGTGCTGCTGGATATCGCCTTCCTGACCACACCGCTAGATATCAGCCAGACATTCAGTAACGATTTCCTTCCCACGAAATAGCCAGTGAGTTTTTGAGATGATCCTCCCAGCCGGTGAACCTATGGTTCAGGTCAAGCACCTGACGACCGTCTTTCCAGATGGGAATAGCGGTTTGCACGCCCTGGATGATATCTCGTTTTCTGTGTATGCAGAGCAATTTGTCTGTGTACTTGGACCTTCCGGGTCGGGTAAGACAACCTTGCTGCGTAACCTGGCCGGGTTGTTGCCTCCAACAAGAGGCGAGGTGATTTTTGGAAATTCATCACCGATGGCTCCACAGCATGGCGTAGGCATGGTATTTCAAAAAGCTAACCTGATGCCGTGGAGAACAGTGATGGATAACATCCTGCTGCCCCTTGAAATCCAGCACGTACCCCACCACGCGGCCCTTGACAAAGCCCAGGCGCTGGTTGAGCTGGTGGGATTGGTGGGATTCGAAAATTCACTACCCCGCGACCTCTCAGGGGGGATGGCTCAACGGGTAGCTATCGCCAGGGCGCTGATCCACGAACCGGATATCCTACTCCTTGACGAGCCCTTCGGATCGCTCGATGCCCTCACCCGCGAGCGCATGGGCAATGAGCTTACCCGCATCTGGCAGGCCAGGCGAAAAACAGTGGTTATGGTAACCCACTCGATCAGTGAATCGCTCTTCCTGGCCGACCGGGTCCTGGTGCTCAGCCCCCGCCCAGGGCATTTACGCCTGGATCTGACCGTCGACCTTCCGCGACCCCGTGAAGAGGATATTCGCTACTCAACGCGCTTTTCAGAATTAGCCAGGCAGGTCCGCTCAGCGATCGAATAATTACGGGTCAGCTCTCAATATCGTTGACCCCATATTTGGTCAGGAAATCATCCATGGCTTCACGCAACAGGTCAGCTTCATTCACCCCGCGTTCCTCTGCCAGCTTGGAAAGCCGCTCAAGCTGGGTCTGGGTGTAATGGGTGGTTTTGGGAACCATGCGTTCCTCGTACGCCAATTTTACCTGCCTGCGCCCGCTCGATTTGGCCCGGTACAAGGCATGGTCAGCCTTACGCAAGAGCTCGTTCTCAGTCCTGCCATCCATCGGGAAGGCAGCCACACCTGCGCTGATGGAAATCCCCTGCAAGGTCCGCCCGTCACTGGACATGACTGTGCTCTGGCTCAGCTCATGCCTGATTCTTTCCATTTTAAGGAAAGCTTGCTCTCGTTCTTCGCCTGGAAAGACGATGACAAATTCGTCTCCCCCGTAGCGACCAACCAGGGCTTGCTCACCTGCGTGTGCCTGGATGGTCTTGGCTACCTCCACCAATAGATTGTCGCCGGTGACGTGCCCGTAGGTTTCATTGATCTTGTTAAAGATATCCACATCCAGCAAAGCCAGTGCAAGAGGTCTCTCTTGGGTGTTAGATTTAGCTTTTCCCAGTGCTTCGCTGAACTTATCTAAAAAACCTTTCCGGCTTAATAGACCCGTCAGTTCATCAATTTGTGATGTATCAGGTTTTATCATCAGATCCTCCGTTGTAATATTATTTCTATATAATATATTTATATATTATCATTATATATGACAAATGTCAATGATCATCGATCGGGCAGTATTCGAGTTCGCTGCTAGACACCCAGGCTGTTTCAATGCTGAGGCGCTATTCCCCCACACTGGATGACATGGTAAGATTAATCAGTTATTTTCGAGAGGTCAACTTATGCGTAAATGGGTCATACTCCTTCTTGCCATTATTTCGTTGCTCGCACCGATATCGGTACGCGCTCAGAACCCCATCTCCTTTAGCTCAATGTTCATTGAAATCTGGCCGGAATATGACAAACCCAGCGTCTTGGTTATCTACCAGATAACCCTGGCTTCATCCACTTCTTTTCCAGCCACCCTCTCCATCCGCATTCCAACCACAGCTGGTGCCCCTAACGCAGTCGCCGAGCGCCAGGCAGATGGCTCACTCTATTCAATCAATTACACACGCCAGTTGGAAGAAGAGTGGTCGAGCATCAACTTCACCACCACTGCTTCCGCAATCCAGATCGAATTTTATGACCCCAGCCTGGAGATCAATGGCACCTCGCGTCATTTTATATATACCTGGCCGGGCGGGTATGCCATCAACCAGCTAACCATGCAAGTGCAACAGCCTTCCGGAGCGACCGAGATGCTGATATCACCCAATCTCGGCGCTGGAGCTAACGGTAGTGATGGCCTGACCTATTACACTCAAGATATTGGCTCGATCACAGCAGACCAGAGCATTCAAATCACGATAGATTATCAGAAAGCCACCGATTCATTAAGTGCCCAGAATTTACCCGTGGCACCGAGTGGCCCAATCCCGCAAAGCTCGATTTCCGATATCAACATCTCCTACGCATTACCTTGGTTACTCGCCATCCTTGGAGCAGGCCTGATCGTCGGAGGCATCGTCTGGTTTTGGCGCTCGGGCAAGCAAAAGCCGGCGCGAAAAATCCGCCGGCGTCGCTCAAGCGTAGACCAATCAGCTGCGCAGACTGACCAAAAAGCGGATGAGGAATCAATATATTGTTCTCAATGCGGCAAGCGAGCCGCACCTGGAGACCAATTCTGCCGTTCATGTGGCAGTGCTATTCGCAGGCGATGACTTTTTGAATCTGCTAAGTTGGATACTCAGGGATATTTCATTTACTTGATATCTGACTCATTCTCACCCTACTATTGGTGTTATCTCACCTTGTATTAATGTAATCATGTAAAATTTCATAAGCATCATTTCTCTTTGCCTATCAATCATAGGAGATTATTTAATGGAACAAGCTATCGAAGAGCGCCCGAAGGCTGGCGGCCGGGCAAAATTTATCATCGGTGGTCTGCTGATCCTGGCGGCGATCATCTATCTGGTGATATCTTCTACCAAGGCGAATGCACAATACTTCTTCACCATCGATGAATTACTAGCGCGCGGCCAATCGATGGCAGGCAAAGATGTACGCATCTCAGGTGCCGTCATCGGCGATTCCATCCAGTACGACCCCCAGGACTTGTCCCTGCATTTCACCATTGCTAACGTTCCGGCTGATAACAAACAGATCGAAGCCGAAGGCGGACTGGCAGCCGTTCTGCATGCTGCTGTGACCGACCCAGCCCGCACGCGCATGGAGGTGGTTTATTCAGGTCCAAAACCCGACTTGCTGAGAGATGAAGCTCAAGCGATTATCACCGGGCATATTGATGGTGATAATGTTTTCTATGCCGATGAGCTATTGCTGAAATGCCCGACCAAGTATGAAGAAGCTGTACCTAGCCAGGCAGCACCCTAAAGCCGGGAGAGTGGCATGGTTGCTAACCTTGGTTATGGCACACTGATCATTACATTTTTGATATCACTATATGGCGTGGGGGCAGCCTTTTATGGCGCCCGGGCGAAAAAACCAGCCTGGGTGGATAGCGCTCGCAATGCCATGCTGCTCACGTTCCCTCTGCTCACCCTTTCGGCGTTATGCATTATCTTTCTGTTGATAACTGGCCATTATGAGGTCCAATATGTGACTGAAGTTGCCAGCAACAGCATGCCAATCTATTTACGCATCACCGCTTTATGGGGTGGGCAAGCCGGCTCGCTGATATTTTGGTCGTGGTTGATGTCTGCTTTTGCATCAGCAGTCATGCTGCGTAAGTGGGACCGCGATCGCGAGTTCCTTCCCTGGGTGATCGTGATCTCCTTGATCACACTGGCGTTTTTCCTGCTCTTAAGTATCTTTATCGAGAATCCATTCGTGCGATTTTGGCAAACCCCCACGGGTAACATCACGACTGCCATGTTCCAGCCAGCGGGTACCACCCCATTCATTCCACAGGACGGGAATGGTCTCAACCCGCTCCTACGCCATCCGGGGATGATCATCCATCCCCCCATGCTCTACCTGGGTTTCGTGGCCTTCGTGATTCCCTATGCTTTTGCCATGGCTGCCCTGATCACCGGCCGGACGGATGACCGCTGGATCCGCATCACCCGCCGCTGGACAATCGTTGCCTGGCTGTTCCTCTCGTTAGGGCTCGTACTCGGAATGCGCTGGGCTTACGACGTTCTTGGTTGGGGCGGTTATTGGGGCTGGGACCCAGTGGAAAACTCAGCCTTCATGCCGTGGCTGATCGGGACAGCCTTCCTGCACTCCGTCATCGTTCAGGAAAAACGTGGCATGCTTAAGCAATGGAACATGGTGCTCATCATCCTCACCTATGACCTGGTAATCTTCGGCACCTTCCTAACCCGCTCAGGGGTGCTCTCTTCGGTGCATGCCTTTGCTCAGAGCGCCATCGGGCCCTTGTTCTTTGCATTCATCGGGGTGACCTTGATCACCTCCCTCTTGTTGCTTAGCCGGCGCTGGAACGACTTGAGGTCTGAAGGAGAGTTGGGTTCACTATTCTCACGCGAAGCCTTATTCCTGCTCAATAACCTGCTGTTTATAGGCTTTTTCATGGTTGTTTTTTGGGGGGTGATCTTTCCTGTCCTGTCGGAAGCCCTGGGCATTGTCGGGCAGGGCATCCCTGCATTGGCTGGTGTTTTCACCGGCCAAAAGGTGACCGTCGGCCCGCAGTGGTATGAAGGCATCGTTTGGCTGCCGGTGGCTGGCTTGATGCTCTTGATGGGGATCGCTCCGTTATCTACCTGGCAGTATTCAACGGCAAAGACCATCGGCAGGTCAATCTGGAAACCCACCCTCGCTTCGTTGCTGGTATTCATCCCCTTGCTTTTAGTCGGTTATCGCTCCGTTCCCGCCTTCCTGGGTTTTTGGCTAATTTCGTTTGTTATATGTGTCACCGTCTATGAGTTTTGGAGATCTGCCTGGGCTCGCCACAACGCCAGGGATGAAAACTTACTCCAAGCATTTTGGACCATGATTGGCAAGAGTCGAAGAAAGTACGGGGGATATGTCATCCACCTGGGGATGGTGTTGATGGCGATCGGTATCCTGGGGATTGAGCTTTTCCAAACGGAAACCCAGGCAACCGTTCCCCAGGGAGGGCAGATCAGCCTTGGGCAGTACATCGTCCAGTTTGACTCCTTATCCATTTTTGACACAGCAGAAGGGCGTAATGTGGCGCGTGCTGTGGTGAGCGTCTACAAGGACGGAAAATACATCGGTGAGCTCCACCCACGCCGTGATTACTATTATGAATCACAACAGTCGATGACCATTGCAGCTGTGCGGAGCACGCCTGAAGACGACCTGTACGTGTTGTTAGTGGACTGGCAGCCCCTATCCACTTCGGCAGCTACATTCAAAATTTACCACAACCCCTTGGTTTGGTGGTTATGGTTCGGAGCAATTGTATTCATTATCGGATCGATTGTTGCCACCTGGCCATCCAAGGAGCCGGAGGTGGTGATAGAGACCCACGCAGTTCCTGAGACGATAAAGGCGTGATCATATGAAGAATATACGCTACCTGCTGGCTATCCTGATCACGCTTTTTGTCGGCGCACTGGCTGAGCAAGTCGTGGTGGCACAGCAGCCCACCCCTTCTGATGACCAGGTGAACGCCATCGCCAAGCAGCTATACTGCCCGGTATGTGAGAACATTCCCCTGGATGTGTGCGGAACGGCTGCCTGCGCCCAGTGGCGCGAGCTGATTCGCGAGAAACTGACTGCCGGTTGGACAGAACAGCAGATCAAAGATTACTTCGTCCAGCAGTACGGTTCCCGGGTGTTAGGGACGCCTCCGGTCAAAGGCATCAACTGGCTGGTATACCTGGTACCACCCATCGCTTTCGGAGTAGGCGTTTATATCCTCTATCGCGCCTATCGTTCCTGGAGAAAACCGAATCCTTCATCTGGCGCACCCGTTGAACAAAATGCGCCATCACAAACGCAGGATACCACCCAGGATGACTATATCCGTCGCCTGGAAGAAGAAGTACATAAACGCTAGAGCCATAACCCTTAAGCAGAGAGCCATGAACGAGACGACCACTATTCCATCTGAAAATCCGAAGCAAAAAACCAAGGTCCATTGGGGACAAATTATTGTCTGGGCAGGATTGTTCGGCTTGCTGGTGGTTGTCGCCATGGTGCTGATGCGTAAACAGCAAGGCCCCGTTTCCATTGGGCAAACAGCACCCACCTTCGCCCTGACGACCTTTGATGGCCAGCAGATTACAGCGCCAGATATGGCTGGTAAGGTATTGCTGGTCAATTTCTGGGCGTCGTGGTGTAAACCATGCGAGCAAGAAGCTGCTGATTTGCAGACCGCCTGGGAATATTACCAGCCGCGCGGCGATGTGCTCTTTCTCGGGGTCGCCTGGACGGACACTGAATCGGCTTCGCTGGCATACATCGACAAATTTGATATCACCTACCCGAACGGGCCAGACCTGGGCACGTCTATCTCTCAGGCCTACCGTACAACCGGTGTTCCCGAAACATATATTATCGATAAAAATGGCAATCTGGCTGCTTTGAAGCTGAGCCCATATACGTCTGTAGCTGAGATCCAGGCTGCAATCGACCCGCTCCTCGGCCCATAATTCACTCGGAAATGTGAAACCTGATCATGGATATTGGTTCAATCTTCCTCACCCTCGCTCTGCTGATCTTCGTCGTTCTGTTTATCAGTCGCCCCATCCTTGAGCAGCGAACAAGCATGGCAGTCAAACCTACGGATGATGTTTCTTCTCTGTTAGCTCAGCGTGACCAGGTGGTGGCGTCGATTCAAGAGCTGGACGATGACTACAATCTTGGAAAAATCCCCCCAGAGAATTACGAGCCAAGCCGTTTAGCCCTGCTGCAATCGGGTGCGGAGATCCTGCGCCAGATCGATGCGCAGCACCCGGCATCTTCGTCAGCGCCTGCACCAGACCGCATCGAGGAAGCTATCCTCTCCCGGCGGAGTGCCCTCGAAGCCACTCCCACCGCAGCTAAGAAGAATGGCAATGCTGTCCCACCCGTCCCGGATGATGACCTGGAGCAACGCATCGCCCTCCGCCGTCGCACCATGAGCGAAAAAGCAGCAGGTTTCTGTCCAAAATGTGGTAAACCCGTGCATGCCTCCGACCGCTTTTGCCCTAAGTGTGGGGCCACCCTTATCTAGCTTATCCCTGAGAACTGATATGTCGAAATCCCTGGTATTAACCATTATTATCCTTTTCACCATCATGATCTCAGCTTGTTCCCTCGCAGCTGATATCACCCCTCCTCCAGGATCAGAGCTGCCGGTTGCACCACAGCCGACCCAGAGTGTTGCCACCAATCAGGCATACCCGATCGTGGCACCCGACTTGACCAAAGGAGCGGAAATCTACAACCGTGAGTGTGCCCAGTGCCATGGCACGACGGGGTTGGGTGATGGCCCGCAATCCGCCCAATTGTCTGTGCCGGTCGCTTCGCTCGGTTTATCTGACTACGCCCGCCAGTTTTCTCCAGCTGACTGGTATTCCGTGGTGACCCATGGAAACATGGAGCGGTTCATGCCTGCCTTCGGCAATCTTACTGACCGCCAGCGCTGGGATGTGGTGTCGTATGCCATGAGCTTGAGCAGCTCCAATGCGCTTGTCAGCCAGGGGAAATCCCTCTTCATCAAAAATTGTGTCGAATGCCATGGTCAAACTGGGAAAGGCAACGGCACTGAAGCCAATGACCTGACTTCTCAACCCGCTGATTTCACCAACCAGGCATTTATGGCCCAGCGGTCATCCGAAAACCTGTATCGAACCATTACCTCCGGCATTACTCCGGATATGCCCGCGTATTCAAGTACTTTGACTGACAACGAACGCTACGCCTTGGTAGCTTACCTACGCTCATTGACCTACATCGCATTGCAAAGCACAGCGAGCTCCTCTCCCACGCCTGTAACGAGTGCGTCGGTTACTTCATCCGCTTACCCTTACCCCGAACCCCAGACCGATCAAAGCCCGATGGTGACGGATTCCCCACAGTCTACAGAAACGACCACCATTACATCGACGACATTTATTGGATCGGTCTCGGTGGCACTGATTAATGGTTCAGGTGGGGAAGCTCCTTCGGATGTACCCGTGACACTGTATGGTTTCGATGATATGCAGAATACTTATTCTGAAACCCTGACCAGTGGGCTAGGTGGCGTATACACGTTTAGCGATGTTGAGATGCCTGAAGGGCGGGCATTCCTGGCCGGAGTGGAGTACTCTTCAACCACGTACGGCTCAGATGTTGTGATGATAGACCCCGCTACTCCCAACCTCAATATACCGATCACCGTCTATGATGCCACCACTGATGTATCTGTACTGACAACGGACCGGGTCCACCTGCTGTTTGATTTTTCGACCCCCGACGTAGTTAATGTCGTGGAGGTCTTTATCATCTCAAACCCGACCACCCAGACGGTCGCAGCTCCCACCCCGGGTGGGTCTGTTGTCACTTTCCCCCTGCCTGATGGATACTCGGGTCTACAATTTCAAAATGGCGCTCTCGGTGATCCTTATATCGAAGTGTCGCAAGGCTTCGCCGACACCACAGCCGTTCCTCCAGGGTCGGGCGAGTATCAGGTCATCTTTGCCTACCAGCTGCCATATGACCGCAAGCTTAATTTTGTTCAATCCATGTACCTGCCAACCAATGCGGTAGTGGTGATGGTGCCAGATAATGGCATCAAAGTGGACAGCCAAATGCTCCAGGAAGGTGGCACTCGTGATTATCAGGACACCACGTTCCGCATGTATAACGGTAGCAGTCTGATCGCGGGTAGTGCATTGGAATTCACCCTATCCGGAACACCAAAGCAATCTGCTGGCTCATTCTTTTCTGCAGGGACAATACAGAGCATGGCCATCGGCCTGGCAGTCTTTGGAGTGGCTCTTGTGGTAGCCGGGTTGTGGTTGTACCGCAGGCATCAGCGCAAGTTAATCGCAGAGACTCCCCTGGGTGAGGTGAGCCTCGATTCACCATTAACCAGTGAGGCAATTGGTCCAGAAGACGAAGATACCTTAATGGATGCGATCATCGCCCTGGACGATCAGTACCATTCTGGGAACCTCCCCGAAGCAGCTTACCTTGAACGCCGGGCAGCTCTAAAGGAAAAACTGCGTAAATTAGGGCAGGGATAATCGAATTACAATCACTGGTTGTATTATATGATCACGGTTCATAAACTAGTCAAACGCTTTGGTTTGAAAACCGTCTTGCGCGGGATGAACTTTACCGTTGAGGCGGGAGAATTCGTCGCATTGCTAGGCCCTAACGGGGCTGGCAAGACGACCTTTTTACGTATCCTGGCTTCATTATCACGTCCAACATTAGGTAGCGTAAAAATTGCGGGATATTCCCTCCCAGGTCAGGCCTCCGCAGTACGCAGCCGGCTGGGAGTTGTTTCGCATTTACCCTTGCTGTATGGCGACTTGACGGCTGAAGAAAATCTGCGCTTCTACGCCCACATGTATTCCATTGCGGATGCAGATCATAGGATTAGCGAGGTACTCGACCTGGTGGGCTTGCAGGCGCGCCGGCGCGACCTGGTACGCACGTTTTCGCGCGGCATGCAACAACGGTTGGCCATCGGCCGGGCAGTGCTCCACGAGCCTGAGGTGATGCTCTTCGATGAGCCCCATACCGGGCTGGATCAGGATGCTTGCCTGATGCTGGATACGGTTTTAAACGAAGTGGCAGCCCGGGGGCGAACCGTTGTGATGACCTCCCATGACCTAGCCCGGGTAGCCGACCTGGCGTCCCGTTTCGACGTGTTATCTCGGGGGGTGATCACTGCCACCATCCAACGCACCCAGATCGAGCCCAATCAGCTGCTAGGATTCTACCGGCAAGCGCTGGCTGAAAGCTGAGAATGCAAATTATACCGAGCACCGACCAACGATCTAAGCTTCGGAAGCACTCGCCGGGGGCAGGGCAGTTTTTACGTTCGCTGGGGGCGATTATCTGGAAGGACCTGGCAACCGAATTACGCAGCCGCGAGCTGCTGTCTGCCATGCTGGTCTTTGCCCTGCTGGTCATCTTGATCTTCAACTTCGCCCTGGAGCTGGATGCCACGGCACGTGCCACGATCACCGCCGGAGTGCTGTGGGTCACCTTTGCCTTCGCGGGTACCTTGGGGCTGAACCGCTCAATGGCTATGGAAAAAGATCGCGGCTGCCTAGATGGCTTGTTGCTGGCACCCGTCGATCGCAGTGCCATTTACTTCGGAAAAGCCGTTGGAAACCTGATATTTATGGTGATCGTTGAAGCCATTGTGCTTCCTGTATATACTATTTTATATGGCGTCAACCTGTTTTTACCTGGTTTATTGCTGGTCATCCTGCTGGGTTCAATCGGATATGTTGCTGTAGGGACGCTCCTATCCAGCATGGCAGTCCAGACCCGAACGCGTGATATCTTATTGCCCATTCTCTTGTTCCCGCTGGTCATCCCCATTCTTATCGCTGCCGTGAAAGCCAGCACAGGCTTCCTGCAGGGCACAGCCATCGCCGATCTCCAGCCCTGGATTAACCTTCTGCTGGTTTACGACGTGGTATTTACTGCAGTGGCCTTTATGGTCTTCGATTACATAGTTGAGGAGTAATTCATGGAATCCAAACCTCGCATTTTAACCATCCTGGATATTATCAGCATCCTTTTATTCATCACTGCTGTCGGCGCCGTGTTTTTCTATGCCCCCCTGGAAGCCATCATGGGTCAGGTGCAGCGGGTATTCTATTTTCATGTCGCCAATGCCTGGGTGGGCATGTTAGGGTTCATGGTAGCAGCCATTGCCGGGATCGCCTACCTGCGTAAAGGTGATCGGAAGTGGGATATCGTCGGGCTGGCTGCCATCGAGATCAGCTTTGTGTTCTTCTTTACTGCCATCATCTCCGGTTCGATCTGGGCGCGTGGCTCATGGGGCACCTGGTGGACGTGGGACCCGCGCTTAACCACCGCAGCTATTGTTGAGCTGGTGTATGCGGCTTACTTTATGCTGCGCCAGGGCATTGATGACCCTGACCGGCGTGCACGTTTTGGGGCGGTATATGCCATTCTGAGTTTCGTCAGCGTACCACTCACATTTATCTCGATCCGCATCTTCCGCACCATCCATCCCGTCATTATTGGCAGTGGAGGCGCAGGTGCTGAAGGCAGCTTCGAAATGACTGCCAGAATGCTGCAAACCTTCATGTTCAGCCTGTTCACCTTCTCGTTCATCTTTGCCGATCTGCTTTGGCACCGCATCCGCCTGGGCAGGCTGGCAGATAAACTTGAAAATCTCAGGCTTAAAATCCTGCAATAGGAGGGAAGTTCATGCTTAATACGATCTTACAATACGCACCCGCTGAGACCACCCGCTACATGATCGCAGGTTATGCGGTGATCTTCTCAGTCATGTTCCTGTACATTCTCAGCCTAATTCTCCGTCGCCGTAACCTGGAACGTGACCTGGCAACGCTTGAAGAAATGGAGCACAATGAAAAATGAGTCCGAATAACACAAATAGCGAACCCCAGCTTCCATCAATTGGTGAGTCAGCCTGTGGGGCTCGCATTCACATCACACCGAATACACCTTACATCCACTACCGTGGCGAGATTGTTTATTTCTGCGGCCCGGACTGCAAGCAGCTCTATGACGAAGATCCATTAAACTCGTGCATGGCTGCCCGGTTGCTCTCCGGCAGGTAAGCCATCTCCCGGAAGCTAGGTTTGTTACAGCCAACCGGGAGATTTTATTTAAACAAAAGTGGTCAAATTCATCATTAATCAGGTAAAATTGTTTTCCAATAACTGAAAAACTACCTCGTATTACTGGTTGATTTTATCGCCTTGGAGGAGAACGACCTGGCAGATCTACAATTAGAAGATCACAGTCGTGTATGCATCATCGGGGGCGGACCCGCCGGAAGCTTTGCCGCCCTCCATCTCCTGCGCCTGAGCAAGCTTAAACAACTTAACCTGGAAATAATGATCTTTGAGCCGCGTGATTTCTCAAGGCCAGGGCCAGCCGGTTGCAACCGTTGTGCGGGTGTACTCTCCTCCCGCTTGTGGAATAATCTATCCGAACTGGGATTGACCATTCCCGACGCGGTGGTCCAGGCAGACCTCCATTCATATAGTATTCACCTAGACCACCACTCAATCCACCTTGAGCGCCCTGACCCGACCCGCCGGATCATCAGTGTCTACCGTGGTGGTGGGCCACGCCTGGTGGAGGACATCCCTGAGGCAAGTTTCGATCACTTCCTGCTCACCCAGGCAGTTGAGCGTGGAGCCGTCCTCATCCCCCATCGGGTGCATGAGGTGAAGTGGGAAGACGGGCCGGTGGCATATACCGCTCAAGAGCGGTACTCTGCCAGCCTGGTGGTGCTCGCGGTAGGAATCAATACCCGCTCACCCATGCAGGCTGGCTTTGGATACCGCCCACCCAAAACAGAGGTCATGGCTCAGGATGAAGTCTTTCGCCCAGTAGACTGGATCTCTGACGAGGTCAACGCATATTTCAGGCGACCTCCTGGGCTGAGCTTTGGGGCGATCATTCCTAAAGGACGCTATCTGAACATATCGCTGCTAGGAAAGGGTTTTACAAAAAACTCGGTCAACGAATTCATCGCAGCTCAAAATCTCACCCAAATCTTGCAGTATGACCCGGGCAACACGCTGTGTGGGTGCAACCCGCGCATTGCTGTCACTGCAGCCCGGCAGTATTTCGGCGACCGATGGGTGGCGGTTGGTGATGCAGCAGTTACCCGCCTGTACAAGGACGGTATTGGTTCTGCGTACCAGACATCAAAACAAGCCATGACCACGGCTGTGGAAGTGGGGATCTCTCGAAAGGATTTCTCCAAAAATTATGCCCCTGTATGCCGGTCGATCGATGTAGATAACTTTTATGGAGCCCTGCTGTTTCGCTTGTGGAATATCGTCTTGAAGTCACCGATCACCTTGAGCGCCTGGAGAGGGGCCATCCAGCGCGAAATGTCGCTGCCTGCAACACAGCGGCGGCACATGCATATCTTGTGGGGCATGCTGACCGGCGATGAGCCATATCGCCAGCTTTTCTTCCGCGGAGTGAATTTAACGGCACTGCTGAATCTTGGCTACGGGTTGGGTACCAGCTGGAAGGGTGGATGACATGCTTAACTCACTTGGCCCATTAGAAAATGGGAGCGTGGTTATCATCGGAGGCGGCCCCGGGGGGACTGCCTGCGCCCTGGCACTGCAGCGCATGGCAGCCGATATGGGGCGTGATATCAAGCTCACCATCGTGGAAGGCAAGCAGTTTGTGGGAGAGATGCATTATAACCAGTGCCTTGGAGTGCTTGCACCGCCGTTGCCTAGCCTGCTCTCTGAGCAATTGGGAGTCAAATTCCCTTATCATTTAAGCCGCAGCCAGATAAGCCGCTACATCCTGCACACTGCTCAAGAAATGATCATCCTGGATGATATCTACCAGCCTTCCGTTGCCCTGAGACGGGTTCAGTACGATGACTACATGCTCGAACAAGCCAGGGAGCACGGCATATCGGTCCTGACAGCCCGGGCGGTTGACCTTGAGTTCCATGCTGACCGGGCGGTGGTTTATACGGATAGCGCCCCTCTTGAAGCCGATGTGATTGTCGGAGCCTTCGGTATGGACGACGGCAGCTCATCCATGTTTCGCCGCCTGACGCCTTATCGTCCTCCCCAGGCACTCAGCTCGATTGTGACCAAATATCACCCCCCTTTGGAATACATGCAGACCTTCGGTCCTTGCATCCATGCTTTTCTCCCGTCCATCCACAACATCGAATTTGGCGGTATCACCTCGAAGGGTAACCACATTTCGATCAACATCGCTGGGAAAAACGTAGATGCAGAGCTGATGAAAATATTTCTTGAGCTACCCGAAGTACGCCGTGTATTGCCGGATCCATGTTGTGAGACTGCAGATAACCCACTCGATCTGCAATTCTATAAAGGCAGGATCCCCTATTCAGAAGCTCATGGATATTTTGGCGATCGCTTTGTGATTGTCGGAGACGCGGCTGGTTTAGTGCGTGCGTTTAAAGGAAAAGGAGTGACGACAGCAGTCATGACCGGCATCCGCGCCGCCGAGGCTATTCTCCAGCACGGCGTCTCCGAGACAGCTTTTTCTGAATACTACAACCATGCCAATCAAGATATCATTCAAGACCTTCCTTACGGTCAGGTGATGCGTTACTTCACCATGTTTTTAGCCCGCCATCGTCTTCTAGATCCCGTCATCCGGGCTGCCCGAAAATCCACGCCTTTACAATCGGCCCTGTTCGATGCAGTATCTGCCCATGCGCCTTATCGCAATGTGATCCGCCAGAGCCTGCGCCTTAATCTTATCTGGGCGGTTTTGCAGTCGTGGGTGAATCCTGGAAATTCACTTGCTTAGCAGTGTCAGAATGGTCTATAATAAACAGTACCACTGCCACGCTCGATGACCATAGGCATAGATCGATTACTTTCTATAAGCAAACCAGGCTTGGAAATCGGTATCACTACCGGAGGGCATTTTTGACCCGCGATTTGAACCGGCATCTGTACCAATTTCACATTGATTATGCTTCTCTTGAGAAGGAGGCGCTATATAAGCTCACCCCTGATTCACCTATTTCTGAACTTTCTTCACGAAACAACACTCAAAAAACCATACCTTGGAGGAATCTATGAAGAAGACGTATATTGCCATCGTCATGCTTATCATCTTCAGTTTCATTCTGGCCAGCTGTGCTCCAAAAGCATCTGCGCCTACCAATAAGCTTGACGAAATCCTTGCCCGGGGTTACCTGTTGGTCTCCACTGACCCGGCATACCCGCCCCAATCACAGCTGGTGGAGACTGCTCAGCGGACAGCTGGTACAAAGTGCCCTTCAGATGCACAGACCGCCAACCAGATGGAAGGCTTCGATATTGATGTGGCGGTTGCCATCGCGAATAAGCTTGGTGTTGAGCCCTGCTTCCTTACAATTGCCTGGGACTTGATCACCGCAGGTAATTGGGCCAACCGTTGGGATCTCAGCATCGGCTCAATGACCATCACACCCGAGCGCATGACGAAGTTGTACTTCACCCAGCCCTATTACACAACCCCCGCGGCTTTCTTTATCTATAAAGACAACACCAGCTACACCCAGCCAAGTGACCTATCAGGCAAGAAAATCGGTGCCTGCACCGGCTGTACTTACGACGCCTATCTGTCAGGTTCACTGCAAATCCCCGGCGAAACAATTAATTATGTGGTCAAGGATGCCAAGTTCATGGGTTATGAGACCGATCTCTATGCCCTGCAAGACCTGGCATTGGGTGATGGCGTCCGACTGGATGCTGTGCTGACAGCTCAGCCCACCGGACAGAATGAAATTAATAAAGGCCAACCCTTCCGCCAGCTTGGCGATCCGGTCTACTTCGAATATCTGGCTGGTGCGGTTGACAAAGCCAGCACACCAGATCCTGTACCATTCCTGAAAAAAGTCAGCGAAGTGATCAATGGGTTGAATACAGATGGTACACTGCTCACCCTTTCGCAGAAATATTACGGGATAGACCTGACAACAGCCGCCAAAGCTTTTGACCTGGCAGCTCTGGCTCAGTGGCCATAAAATTCCTCCTTATGGTTTCCAGGTAGAAACTAGACAAACCAGCTTCCGCTACCTGGCCACCGTCACTTTTCACTACTCGCTAGATGGGGCTGATTGAAGATACCAGGAATTAACACTCAGTCAGCCCCATAAGTTTGTATCTTAGGATTGCGAGGTACCAATGGCAGTAGATACGATGAAATTACCAGCCCAACCGGGTCTTGACCCAGACATCGGGATAGGTGAGGCTTTAATGGCTCAAAAACGCAGGGAGCGCATCATCATGACGGTCAAAATTGGAATCGTCTGGGTGATGATGATTGTTTTTATGGCGATTATCCTGCTCCAATTTAATTTCGATCCTGCGTATATGTTTGCGCATTACCAGTTCGTCTTAGCCGGTTTATCGACGACCATTTTGCTTTCGGTGCTCTCAATTGCCCTGGCTACCATATTAGCTCTCCTCGGGGCCGTTGCCCGCCTCTCGCATAACTCTATTGCCTTGGGCATTTCCGGTCTGTACGTCTCCATCTTCCGCGGCACCCCATTATTGGTACAAATTTTCATCATCTATAATGGATTGCCCATGATGGGTGCCGCGTTAGCAGCCAAAGGTTATCCACAACTCCAGCAAGCTTTAACCCTGAACGCTTTTCAAACCGGTATACTCGCCCTGAGTCTTAACTACGGTGCTTACATGACCGAGATCTTTCGAGCTGGCATCCAATCCATCAGCGGAGGCCAGCGTGAGGCCGCTGAATCGATCGGGATGAGTCGCATCCAGGTCATGCGGCGCGTGATCCTGCCCCAGGCCATCCGTGTGATCATCCCCGACATCGGCAACCAGTTCATTGCCATGCAAAAGGATTCTGCCCAGGTATCCGTAATGGGCGTCTGGGAAATGACCTTTCGAGCCAGCCGCTTTGCCCGGGTGGATAGCAAGTTCATGGAAATGTACATTGTTGCTGCTTTCTTCTACTGGGCTCTAACGATTGTTTCTTCCTGGGGGGTGGGATACGTAGAGAAGCGCATGAGGCACGCCTATGAGCGATAATGAGATCATCCGCGTTGAAAATCTGCACAAATGGTTCGACATGCTGCACGTCCTAAAAGGTGTTTCCTTCACGGTAGCACCCAAGGAAGTGCTGGTGATCATTGGCCGCAGCGGGTCGGGCAAGAGCACATTATTGCGCTGCTTAAATTTTTTGGAAGAACCTTCTTCAGGCACAATCAGCATTGCCGACCAAACGATGACCATGGGGCCGGGCATCCGCTTCGACCAGAACAAGGCTGTTACAATGCGCCTGAACACTGGCATGGTTTTCCAGGATTTCAATTTATTTCCGCATATGACTGCTCTCCAGAATGTCATTGAAGGCCTGGTAACAGTTAAGAAAATGCCCAGGGATCAGGCTATCCCGATGGGGATGAAATTCCTGCAAAAGGTGGGGTTGGAGGAGAAGTGTGATGTACACCCCATCCGCTTGTCTGGTGGGCAAAAACAGCGCGTGGCCATCGCGCGTGCCCTGGCTATGGAACCCAAGGTGATGCTGTTCGATGAGCCGACCTCTGCCCTCGACCCTGAGCTGATCGGGGAAGTACTGGACGTGATGAAGCGAATCGCCTTCGAAGGCACCACGATGGTGGTGGTTACCCACGAGATGGGTTTTGCTTGCGACGTTTCGGACAGGATCCTGTTTGTTGATAAAGGAGTGATCGTCGAATCAGGTGATGCAGACCAGATCTTTAACCACCCGCTCGACGAGCGTACGCGCCTGTTCCTTGAACCCATCCGTAAAGTGCAACAGATATGACCATATTGGAGCCGGGGTCGCAGATCCCGGTTTTTCTTTAATTTGGGCGAAATATCCTGGCCCGATTAGCTGCGCAACCCCGGCAAATTGGTTGTTATAATTCTTCTAGCTCACCATCATCTTCTGTGGACACGGAAAAATGACCATCCGACGACTGACCATTAGCCTGCTCGCCATTTATGCCCTGCTGACCCTTTACACGCTGATCGGCCCATCGCTGGGATTACCCTACCATCTCTTTTTCACTCCCCTGCTAACCCTGGTGGCTTTCACTTTCGCATTGTTACACGGGTCTCAAAACCTGGGATGGAAACAAACCTTGCTACTGCTCGGTCTCACTTTTGTTATCAGTTTGCTATTCGAATGCGTGGGGGTCGCCACGGGGTGGGTTTATGGCGCTTACCACTACACCGATAAACTCGGGTATAAATTCCTGGGTTTAGTACCCTTGCTCATCCCCGTTGCCTGGTTCATGATGACGTACCCGTCCCTGGTCATCTCCAGAATGATCACTCCTACGCTTAAAAACGTGCTCACTTGGCGCCTGCTCACTGCAGCGATTGGTGCGGTGGCTATGACGGCCTGGGATCTGGCGATGGACCCAATGATGGTTTCGGGAGGGCATTGGATTTGGGATCAGGCTGGAGCCTACTTCGGCATTCCTCTACAGAACTATTGGGGCTGGTGGCTGACATCCTTTCTCACCTTTTTCCTGTTCCTCTCGATTGCCCGCATTAAACCAGGTGGTGGCGCTCCACGCGACCCTTACAACTACCTGGCGATTTGGAGTTATGTGATTACCGGCTTAGGCAGTCTACTTGCAGACTTCGAATTCGGCTTACCTGGCCCTGCCCTGGTAGGCATCTTCGCCATGCTGCCGTGGGTGGTGATGGGGTTAATCAAACGGGAGTAGGTTCTCTTCCTTGTTTGCGTAATTCTATATAGACCAAATAAGTTCGGGGAGAAGCACGATCTATTTGGATGGGGATTACACCATCGGTTGATGGTGATGCACCTTGCCTGCGATATATTCCCTGAGGCGGCTAAAATATTATTTTGATTACGGTCGGTTTGTCATCCGGGAACGCAGGACCAACTCCCAGCCATAATTCAGCCTCATTTTGAGTCAGGTGGCACAGGAAATAGGCTTTGACGTGCTGGTTGGCATACGCCCACTTCTCACCCACCTGTGAAGTGATCATCTTAAAAAGAGCCCGCAGCTCGCCCGGGTCAGCTTTAGCCTCACCTCGAGCCTCCATCAGATGGCGTGTGTTTTCCGCTCGATCTTCAAACCATCTTCGTTCCTCCAGCACCAAGTCTTCAATCTCCTGAATTCGTGGGTCAGCCCCGTCTGTGAAGATATTGGCCTGGTATACGTAGGAGCCAGGCTTCTTCTCCAATTTGCTCTGGAGGGAGTAGCTCGCTCCAAACTCGCATTTCAGAGCCTGTACTTCTCCTCCTTTCACGGTGGCAACGTTTAAGGCATAACCATCGAAAGTGGGCAGCATTGCCTCGATCAGGGCTTGTGTATCGTATGCAGCTCCCAGGCGGAGTGCCAACCAGGTGACGATATTACCCAGGATAGCCGGAGTACCCTGCGCTAAAGGCTTGATATAGAGTAAGTCAGCTGCCTGCACACACCCATCACTGCGCCACCCAAAGGCGGGGCCAGGTAGAAGATCGGGATAGATAAAAGCGTTAATCACCACCTGTCTTTGCCCTTCCTGCACATTGAATGAAGCTATCCGCAGCTGGTCGAAACCAGTGCCCGGCTCAGTTTCGATATCCTCTTCGGTATGCCATAGGGTGATGGTGCCATCATCACAGCGTAGCATGCCGGTCTGGCAGCCAGTGCTGTCGTTCTGCAGGAACAATGCGAGCTCAAGACTCCCAATGGGTTGGTGAGGCGCCAGGGCTGGGTGGTGATAATTATCCAGCCCTGATCCTCGTGACCAGGCTGCCAAACATTCCAGGTATTCATCCAGTGCCACTCGCAGAAGCGGCTCAACATGGGAATCACTCACCTTTTGAAAAAGAGCCTGCTTGCAGTGTTGTACCTGGTCGAACAATTGGGCTATGCGGGTAGGTGGCAGCGTTTCTAGCCGGTGGGTGATGATCTTATGCACCTGGAGCGCCACGTGCTGTCCAAGCAGGCGGTGTGCCTCCGGCAGACTTGCATGGGTGAAATCCAACCAGACAAAATCACCGAGGCAGGCCTTGATCGAGCGGAGGAACGGGCGTGTTTCCATGATTACGATCAGTGACGCTTAACGAGCCGGGATGTATCCTAATGGGGCGTAGGATATAAGCTCTACGGGCAGCACATCCACCAGCTCATACTTACGAGTGCCGAGACCCATCTGCTCACCATATTCAATGACCTTGTACGGATCCTTGAGTGGACCGTGAAGCACCTGGAAGGGATGACCTGTACGAGTGTGAACTTCCATACATGTTGGGATATTTTCCTCGATCAAGCGGCTCTTGCCGATTACATCCAGGGTGGCCTGCTCGAGGGCCACGATGTCATCCGAGCCAAAGATGCCGGCATCGGGCAGGATGGGCATGCTGGTGAAGCCAAAACAATCGCACACGGGGGTCATATGGGTGGCCAGGTTAATATGGATTGCCTTACCGGGTTTGAATGTAGAAAGGGTGATCGCCGTGCTATGTGCGCAGGCCTCTTGGAAGGCATGGAAATTTACTGCATCAATCTTAAGACTTCCTGGAGGTGCAACCTGAAGACATCTACCACAATTATTGCATGGTTCTATATGCATGTGGAGCCCACCGGGGTGCTCTTTATCATCAACCAGGGCTTCAAACGGGCAGGCAGCCTTAATGGCCTGGCGAGTTTCTTCATCCGGGCACTTGTCAGGGAACCAATATTGATCGTATTGCGTCGTATCATGGATGGCGCTGCGCGTCTCACCTACCATGCAACCCAGCGCCAGGTTCTTGAAAGCTGCCCCAAAGCCACAGCTGGGGTGCCCTTTGACATGAGCAAAATCGACCAGGAAAGTGGCATCCTGGATCATCCCGGCCAGGTGCCAGTCCTGGATATTTTTGTACGGACGATGATGGCTGTAAAAATACTTTTCATCCGGTCCTGCTGCCGGGTAAACCTGGCAGCCGATCACCTCAGAGGCATATCCGCGGGTTTCCGCGCCGCGCGCATCCCAACTCACATCCGCAACGAACGGCTTGCCACCCCCATCCTTGATCGCCTGAACCACCTTACGCACAAACACCGGATGGATAGTGGAATAAACAATGTTATTGCCCGTATGCATCTTGATCACCACAGACTCATCCTTCACCCGGTCGCGCAGGTGCAGCTGGTCGATGAGCAGGTCAAGTTTAGCCGGCAGGGTCTCCTTGGCTTCAAGGCGCGCCTGCCGGGGTGAGCCATAATAAACAATGCTCGCAGGGTTATCTGACATGTAAATGATCCTTTCAACAGAGAAGTTGGCATATTATAAATCACGAAAGCGAGGTGAGAGTACCTGATAAAAGAATTATTAATACCCTATTTTGGGCTTGATTATTTATATTAATTTCTGTACACTGATAATAGTATCGGGCAAGCTAGCTGTAACCTGCCTGGAGGAGAAAGCAATGATTAAAAATCTGCGTAAAATCGGGTATATATTTTTGATCCTGATGTTCTTATCCGGCATTGGGATCGTTGTTGCCAGGGCTCAGGATGGTGTTCTTCTGGCTGATGCAGTAGTTTACCTGCCCATGCTTTTCAAGGAGCCACAGGGAGGCCAATCGATAAGTGGTAGGGTGCTCAGCCCTCAAAGCGTTCCCCTTCCAGGGGTCACAATTCGTACCGATCACGGCCAGTCAGTAGTTACGGATCTGGAGGGCGATTATGTCATCGATGGTCTAAATGACGGTTCATATGTGCTCACCCCATCCCAGGGGGGCACAGTATTTTCGCCGAGCTCATCTTCCGTGATCGTCCCCCCTAACGTAGAAAAATTGAACTTTACAGCTCAGGTGAGCTGCTCCCAGGTGGTGATCAATAGTGGTTTTGAAGATAACTCTGGTTGGGAGTTCCCCGTCACCGCATATACCGCGGGGTACACCACCTCTGAAAAACACAGTGGCAGCCGCTCAGCCCGGACAGGCATCGTTAACCCGGCGGACAATATCTACAGCTATTCATCCACCCGCCAAAAGGTGAGTATCCCATCCGGAAGCACCAGTGCTTATCTCACTTTCTGGATCAAACCTTATAGCGGGCAAGTAATGGGGCAGGCATTACCGCACAAACCCGATGCAGGTGCATCCGTGGATGCTGCCCAAATGTCAGGGGATGTACAGTACGTGCTGATCCTGGACAGTAACCTCAATACCATCGGCACCCTGGTCTGGCAGATCAGCAATAGCCAGACCTGGACCCAATTACAGTTCAATCTGGTTGGTTATGCTGGCAAAACCATCTACCTCCATTTCGGCACTTATAACGATGGCTATGATGGAATATCTTCCCTGTTCGTCGATGATGTCTCTTTGGAAATCTGCCCGGGAGGGCCTCCTCCTCCCACCCCCCCACCAGGTCCATGCACGAACCTGATCCGCAACCCTGGTTTTGAGTCGAGTAGCGATTGGGAGATCCCCAATACTGCCTACCCTGCAGGTTATTCCACCGTCCAGGCTCATAGCGGCGCCCGCTCGATGCGTACGGGAATACTTAATCTCGGAGAAAATAAGTACAGTTACTCAGATTTCCGCCAGGCGGTGACCATCCCCTATGGCGCAGCTGTTGCCAAGGCCAGCTTCTGGCTTTACACCTTGAGCGGGGAAACGAAAAGCATGTCCCAGCTCGAGGCGATCACTCCTACCGGAAGGCCTTTCGAGCAGACTGTCCTTAGTGGCGATTTACAGTACGTACTGATCCTGGATCGCTACCAAAATTGGATCGACACCCTGGTGTGGCAACGCACAGCTGAAGGCTACTGGCATTATTATGAGTTCGACCTGCGCCGCTATGCTGGCCAGAAAATCTACCTGCAGTTTGGAACCTATAACGATGGCTATAATGGCATAACCAGCATGTTCGTGGATGATGTCAGCTTGAGTGACTGCCCAGCCACGCCGACCCCACCCCCCGGCCAGTGCCAGGAGCTGATCGTCAACAATAATTTCGACAGCAATAATGGCTGGATCATCCTGAAGACCAACTACCCGGCGGCCTACTCCAATGCCCAGTATCATTCCCCCTTCCGCTCAATGCGTACCGGGATCACAAACTCGGCTGATAACACCTACAGCTATTCCGACTTCCGGCAGGTGGTCAGCATCCCCTCGAATGCCAACCACGTCACCTTGAATATGTGGGTTTACCCGCAAAGTAGCGGAACAACACTGGGATCCTTGCCCATGCCTGAACGCACGCAGTTCTTCGGTCTCGAGCCTATGGCTGATGATTCCCAATACTTGCTGGTGCTGGATCAAAACCAATACTGGATTGATACCCTGCTATGGATGCGCAGCAATAGCCAGGTATGGACGAACAATATCATGGACCTGAAGGAATTCGCTGGGCGGACGATCATGTTGCAGTGGGGCACATACAATAATGGCACAGGCGGCATCTCATCGATGTTCGTGGATGACGTGAGCCTGCAAGCTTGCCCATGAGCTTTGATTGACAACCTTCCCGGAGGAAATGCCTCCGGGATTTTTTTAATTGGAGGCTGGTGCAGCTTCTTTCAGGTACGCTTTATGGTTTATTAACCCTGCGCTCCACATCACCAGGGATAGCCCGATGATCACCAAGGACCAGCCCGCTATCTGGAACGGCATGTGCCAAACATCAGCATAGTTAACTCCAGTGATCGTATGGGTAAATCCCATAAAGTACTGGATAGTCAAGCACATCGCACCCATGGCGATAGCTGCCGATCCACCTGCCAGGCCGGCTGTGTTGGACGGATGCGGACGGCCATAACCAATATGCTCCCATAAACCTGGGATGCGGTAGATCAGGAAGACTACCAGGGTGAGCAGGTTGACGTAGGTCACCATGTCCACCGGCATGGAGCTACCGCGCAGGCTCCGTGAGACCAGCATGTGGATGACGCCGACGACTGATCCACCGATCAGGGCAATGAGGGAATAGCGGTAGGCATTTGGTCGGTTGCGGATGAGTAGGACGACCGCCCGGACACCCATCACCCCAAAGGCAGTAGTCACGATTACGAACAGGATATACAACCATTGGTATGGGGCAATCCCTGAAAATGAGCCGCTAAAACCGGTTGGGTTGAGAGCAACACAGGTAGTCCCGATCCCACCCATCAAGGTGAAGACTGCTGTCAATCCCATCAACACGATGCCAATGATGCGTAAAACCTTAGCCCACCATTTATCTTTCATTTGCATTCTCCTTTAGATACGTTATGCAAGCCTGAAACCAGTGACAAATGCCAGGGTAGTCAGCATGAACAATGCCGGTAGGATGCTCAAGATGATCTCACGCGATACGATCGGCCTCCCCGTACGCAAAAAATAGAGCAGCAAACCGCCCAATCCCATCAAGGCGCCGCCAAGACCCACAAAAGCAAAGCCCGGTGCGGTGATGCCTTGGGCAGCCAGGATAGTGGGCAAGAGAAACACGACCATCCCTGCCGCCCCGTGCACGATGGTTAATATAACCACCGATACCTGGGATGGGAAGCTAATGGTCCGGGTAATAATGATGGCCAGGAAGCCTGCTATGGTGAAGATAAGGTAGGCTAGCTTGTATTTTTCGACGTGTTCCCAGATCAGCCCCAGGGAAAGGCTGAGCGGGATGATAGTGGAAACGATCACCACGACCCGGCTGTTCAAGACATCAAAACCGAGGATGATGACCAGCAAGCTGGCGACGATCAGCACCCCAAAAGCGATCGTATATGCAATCGTAGGGATGCCTTCCAGGCCGTTGATACCCACAACGACCATATAGGCTGCCAAAAGGCAGGTAATGAGCAGCAGGATGCGATCGAGAGGGGTTAGCTTCTTCAACAGCCTGATTATAGGGATAGCAGGATCATTGATGCAAGCATATAGATAGAAGCATACTTGAACAGGCTAAAGTTTACCTGTTCGGAGGGGCGAAAAACTGTCACCACGGAGAGCAACAAAAGGCCCGAGGACAGAACAGCCATCAAGCGCAGCGCTCCAGCCTGGATGCCAATCATTACTCCTGCTACACCGATCGAAGCAGCTGCAATGATGGCGGAGAGGGCAATGATGGCCCGTGTAGCATCGAAACCATAGGATGATGGGAAGGTTGGCACGCCAGCTGCCTGGTAATCATCATAATAGCGCATGGTATAGGTGAGGATATGGGTCGGTATCCAGAACAGCACTGCCATCATGAGCAGCAAGCCCACCACATCAATATGACCAACCGCCAGCACCCGCCCAGCCAGAATGGGCATTCCGCCGGAAATACCGCCCCACACGATGCTCCAGCAGGTGCGGCGCTTCAGCCAGATGGTGTAGACAATCACATCGAAGAACAGTCCGCTGAATACTACAATACCATACAGCACATTCAACGAAATTGCCCAGCTTACACCGGCAAAGGATAATAACAAGCCGAGCCATAAGGCCTCACGGCGGGTGACTTGCCCCGAAGCCAATGGCCTGTTGTGGGTGCGGTTCATCACCGTATCGATATCTGCGTCATACCACATGTTCAGGATGGTCGACCCGCTGATGGCCAGGAACAGGCTGCCAGCTAATCCAAGAAGTGTGCCCAGGGATAAATGGGTATGCGCGCTCATGTAGCCAGCCACGCCGGTGGATAGCAGTAAACCGGTCTGTAGGGTTTTTATGAGTGGTAGATATGCCTTAAATTTCGTCCTGAACAATTGTGAAATGCGCATAGCTCAATCACCCCCTCGGGCACAGCGGAAGCCAACAGCAGGGCTGTAATATGTAGGTGTAGCGTTGTTCCTTACCCAAATGCGCAAGTCCATGTCGTACGTATCCTTCGAGCCACCGCGGAGATAGCGATAGTGTTGCCCTTCATATACATTCCCAGTCCATTGCCAGACATTCCCAGCCATATCGTACAATCCATAGGGGCTTGCGGAACTCAAAGTCTGGTAACCGTCATAGCTCTGCCCATTATAGAAGCCCACTGGGGTCGTCCAGGATCCGAATGAGCCCATATCTTCGTAAGGGTCTTGGCTGGCATAGTAATTGGCATTGTTACGGCCAATCTCCTCACCCCACGGGAATGGTCGGTTGTCCGCCGGGCCACGTGCGGCCTTTTCCCACTCCAGCTCGGTTGGCAGCCTACCGCTATTATAACCGCAGTAAGACCAGGCTCCAAACCAGGATACATTCGTCACGGGGTGATTCTCATATCCACTTAATTCGCTAAATTGCAAGCCATCGAAAGTAAAGCGCGAAGCTGGATCATTGAGCGGAATGACAATATAGTCACCTGGAGTGATCTCGACCTCATGCTTCACACCATGAAATGCATCGCCAGGATAGTAAACAACAGCCTGGTCACCATCGATTTTCAAGCTGCCATCAGCCAATCCTGAATTGAGGAAGCTGACGTATTGTGCTACAGTTACATCCGTGAGCATGATCTGGTAATCATACGCGATCGTAACCGGCTCGTCGTACTGCCCGGAAAGAAACTCTCCAGCGGGGATGTTGACCCATGCTTCTGGGTCAACACCTGTATCGAACACCGGCATAGGGGCTGCCAGGTTAACAGAGGCACAGCCAGTCA
Source organism: Anaerolineales bacterium (assembly GCA_003105035.1). NCBI lineage: Bacteria > Bacillati > Chloroflexota > Anaerolineae > Anaerolineales > Anaerolineales bacterium. The sequence goes on from PQAL01000013.1 coordinate 44,776, forward strand.
GCAAAATTGCCATCAGGATAAGAAGCAACGCCAGGAGTTTCATGGCTTCACCTCCATTGCCAGCTGTTCTTCAGCTGCCTCTTCAGCCCACCGCCCCTTGCACTTGAACAGATCGATCAGCCGCCAGACCAGCAAAGCGGCTAAAATCACCAGTAATAAACCCAAGGCAACATCAGTCAACAACATGATGGTATTAACCAGCGGCTGCTGCTCGGCTTCACTCACAAAGAGTCGTTTCATTTCAAATATAGTCACGGATGCAAACGCCAGGTCAGACAGGACAATGATGCCCCAGCCATACCACTGGCGGATTTTCCCTTTCAAGCCGATGAGATCACCATAATACAGCAGGATGATCGTGGCAATGATGGCTGAAAGGATATGCCAGTGCCCGGTCAGCTCAATGCGCTCTTCGCGGGCTGGCCAGAGGCGGAAAATCTCGTCCAGCCTGACTGCCATGAAAATACCGATACCGCTGACAGTGAAGTTCATGAACACCATCTGCCACAGGGCACCGAACTTCAAGGGATCACGGACCAGAGCGGACAGTTTATGTCCTAGGTTGGGTTTGGGAATTCCACGGATGCCCTGGCGGATAAACTTATCCCAGCCAAAGATCACCAGGAACAACGCAGCCAGCATGGAGGGAGTGGCACCCATATAGATGATCATGTGGGCGGCCGGTTCCAGGGGAGTGACCACGCCCCAGACACCCAGGTTGAGCACGATCGTGCCCAGGATCATCAGCGGCATGGCGATCTTATGCAAGACGCCTTTAAAATCCAACCAGCGCCCGACAATCAGCGTGAGGGCAATGGCGATGAGGGCCAGCATGATGTGCAGGTGGCCGATGACCGAGAATTGCAGGGTGGTCTTTTCGGGGGCGCGGATGATGTTTTCAGCCAGGAAGGCCTGGAAACCATTGCCGAAGTACGAGCCGGGAACTGCGCCAAAAAGGACCGAAAGCAGGGTGGTAACGGCCATGGCAAAAAAAGCCACCCGCTCGATATCCACACCTTTCTTCGACCTGGAGTAGGCTTTATCGGGTTGATAATATTCCGGGTTCCAGGGCCAGAGTGCGATGGCAAGCAGCAGGCCAGCGATAAAGACAATGGAGAGCCCGGCAATGTATAAACCGTGTAAAGGCCAAATATGACCCCAATAAGCGAAACCCATGCCAAAGATCATGGCGGATAAATAACCAATGGTGATGAGCAGGCGGATGGTGGTCTTATAAAACGCCTTCATCTTGAGCATGGCGGTGATGATATAGGTCTCGATGGCGACCATGGCCATGGCGATAGAATGGTAGAGGATGATGATGCGACCTTCCCGCTCTGCCTGCACCAGGTCCATCCTCAGCAGCTTCACCACCACATCTCGCACCCCGTACTCTGCCATCGGTCCCGAAAGCATACCGAAGATGGCTGTCTCCAGGGCGATCATGGCAATGGCAACCAGGATAAGCCCCTTAGTCGATGCAAACAGATATTTCAGCCGATCCTTGAAAAAACCCATGAGCAATCCTCTATGTTAAAAATCAGTAGATGTGTAACCCGTCCTTCACTTATACAATAAAAAGTCAGCAAGTAATATTATTGCATGAATCAGCCGGTTTTTCCCATGATAAAAATCACTATTCTGGCAGCAAAATTCCAGGGGTGGAAATTTGCCTTCGGAAAAACTCCAAATACATCGCTGGTTAAGCCACACCTACACCGGGTTCTAAGGTTGTTCAGTTTCTTCTGCCTGTGTCCACTTCTGCCACAGGTTGGGCCAGACTAGCAGGACAAGCAGGATCAGGCAGGAGATGGGCGCCAGGGCGAAGAGAGAGAAGCGTCCCAGTGCCTGGGCAGTGGCGATGGTCAGCGGGATGCCTACCACCAGCTCTGCGACCGCAGCAATCAGGCCCACAACACGCATCCATTCCCGCGGCTTCATGATAATCCCGACCGTCACAACCGCAAAACCGAGCATCGCCACCCAATGCAGGTGCTGAACCAGGGTGAATATCGGCGCTCCGATGGTGATGATACGGCTGGTGCTGGCGACACCGTTCATCCAGCAGAAGATATAAGCAATCCCCGTCAGCAAACCCAACAAGGTGCGGCTCCAGGGTACTTTGCCAACCACGACCAGGAACAAGAAGTATAAGACCAGGTAAGGCCAGAATAGAGGGAAGTAAATTGGCGGCAGACCAGCAGCCATATATGGCACATTGATGAACCAGCTGCCTAACAAGGCCAATACCAGGGCAATTACCGAGACGAAGAATGCCCAATTTCGGCGAGTAAAAAAGCCATAGGCGCTGACGGCGAACATCACTCCAGCCAGCATACCCAGGTCAGCCATCAAGGGGTGAATGGTCTTTAGTAATATCTCACAGCCAGGCTCTGCGGAGGGGGTGTGCATGCCGATTTGGTACCACTTGAGGAACAAGATCATATGCCCAATGATCCCCATCAGGGCTGCTATGATGGACAGGATGCCACCGATCAAGTTTTCTTTTTTCATATTCATTCTCCTCTTTTATCTGCATCAAGGTTCGGGGGTTGCCCCCGTATGACATGAGCAACCGTTGTAATAGGCTGAATTGTTGTGATCCGCCACATAAACGACCGTCTGTGGCTCTATCGTTAGCTGGCATTGCTTGAGAAATAAGGGCTCCTCCACCCAGGGATAAACCTGGACATCGCAGCCAACATAGACCACCCCACTCCAGGTATCATTACACAGCGGACCGTCGATAATTTTGTCTACCTGTAGCTCCTGGTTGCCAATCTTCATTTGGGATTGACCCTTAGCGGGTATTGGAGTGGGTAACTGATCAGGGGGGACCGACAGGTACTGCGGGGTGCCCGTGGCTGGGGGGCAAACGGGTTCTGCCTTCCCGCAGCCCACGCTGAAAATGGCGAGGCTAATGAGCGCCAGGCATAGTTTAATATTCAATGATATCTATTCCCATGCTGAGATGATCTCTGTTATGTGAAATGTAACACAAAGCTTCAACCATGTCTTTGCCTTAAAGCAAATCCAGGTCAGGTTAGTTTTATCTGCAGGTATAATGACTTGGTGAGGTGGCGGCATGGAGACCAGTCAATTACTCAAACAGAATATCGTTTTCAGTAACCTAAATGAGCGTATGCTGGATGACCTGATAGAAGGCGCCATCATCCGGCAGTATCACAAAGGGCAGTATTTGACCCATCCCGGGGATACCTGGCCATACCTCTTTTACCTGCTGAAAGGCTCGATCAGTGCCATCAAAGAATCGTTGGAAGGTCGCAGCCTGGTTGCCACGACATTCAAAGCAGATGAGGTCTTTTGGGGAGTTTCTTTCTTTGATCTTAACCTGCCCATGCCTGTAGCTTTAAAAGCGGACAGCCAGAGCAGCGTATACCTGTGGTCGCGAGAGCAGATGCTGCCGGTGCTCATGCAGAACGGGGGTGTGTCGTGGGAGCTGAGCCGGCTGATGGTCCGCCGCATGCTGCGCGCCAGTGAGATCGTGGAAGAGCTTGCCTTCCAGCCTGTAGCAGGCCGCCTGGCTAGATTGTTGATCGATTACCCCGGGCAATCAGCCGCTGGACCGGTAGCACGCTCGTTGACCCTGGACGACATGGCAGCCCGCATTGGCTCAACCCGTGAAGTGGTATGCCGCTTTTTACAGCAATTCGCCGACGAGCAGCTCATCAAGATCACCCGCACAGAGTTCGAGATCACCGATCGGGATGGCTTGCTGGGCATTGTGCGTAAGGTTCGCGGATAACGGGAACCAGGGTTCCAAATCTATAAATAAAGGGCACCGTGGTTTCACAGGTGCCCTTTCAAATAATCATCCTCTGAGTTATTTAATCGATAGCAGCTGTTGCAAAACCACTTTCGAGTGGGCTTCAACGCTGGCATGCAGGCTACCCCCATGGCTGTCCATGGTGACCACCACGGGGAAGTCTTTGATCTCGGTGACCCACATGGCTTCAGGCACGCCGAAATCCAGCTTATATACACCCAGTACGCGCGTGACTGATTGGGCGATCAATGAAGCCGCCCCTCCAATGGCGTGCAGGTAAACCCCGGGCACGTCCTGGCAGGCTACCAGGGTCTTGGGACCCATGCCGCCCTTGCCAATGACGCCCTTGACATTGAAATGCTTCATGACGATGCCCTGATAGGGCTCTTCGCGGATACTGGTAGTGGGTCCAGCCGCCACAAATTTGTACTGTTTCGTGTCCAGCCCGGCCACCACAGGGCCGCAGTGGTAGATCACGCTCCCGTTGAGTAAAGGTTTGATCGCTTCATAGACTTCAAGATCATCACCGCTGGGTTCACGTGTCTTCTTAATGAAGGTATCCACCATCCATTTATGGGCAGCATCCCGTCCGGTGATCATGATCCCGTTCAATAGGACCGGGTCACCAACCTTCAGGCTGCGGATGGTATCGTCTGTGAGGGGCATATTAAGTGTTCGCATGTCGATCCTCCGTTTACTCGTATTTCACCAGGTCGCCGGTGATAGTCATCTTGCGCCGGCGGTACGCCCAGCACATGTAAGACACGCTGACGAAGAAGCTGGCAGGAAGACGGTTAAGATGGGTAACTTTGGTACCCAGCAGGGTGGTCTTGCCACCGAATCCCATTGGGCCGATCCCCAGCTGATTGCCTTCATCGACCAGGCGTTTTTCCAGGGCATCCAGCTGCGGGTCGGGGTTGGTATCATCCATTTTTCGGTACAGGGTTTCCTTGGAGGCGTAGTAACTTGAGCCCCGGTCACCACCGATGGCAACTCCGAGGATGCCCGGTGCGCATCCCTGGCCTTGTGCCCGGTAAACTGCATCCAGCACAACCTTGCGTACACCAGGCAGGTCACGGCCGGCATTCAAGGCATCATCAGGTAGTGAGTATTGGGCGCCTACATTCTCACAGCCCCCGCCCTTGAGCATCAGCTCAATGGTAAGGGTATCGCCCTCGATTTCTTCAAAGTGAATGCTGGGAAAATGCCGGCCGCCCAGGTTATTGCCGCTGTTCTTGCCGGAGATCGAGTCTACCGAATTCGGTCGCAGATAAGCTTTCTTTGTGGCTGAAACAACAGCATTTTCAATTTGCTGGCGTAAAGCAAGCGTGCTCCAACCGGCCGGGGAATAGACATAGAAAATCGGGGTGCCGGTATCCTGGCAAATGGGAGTGGAGTTTTTTCGGCTCAGCTCCACGTTATTCAGGATGGTTTCCAGCGCTCCACGGGCTGCTGAGCCGGGCTCTTCCTGGTCAACCGCCCGTCGGATGGAAGCTTCCACATCCGGCGGAAGGTCGGTGGACGTCAGCCGGACAAGCTCAAGGATATTCTCGGTGATATCTTGCATGATGACCTCCGCAGGTTCATGAATTAAAGTTCAAATCTGATAAACGATGTACTGCATGTTGGCTAAGCTAGATTTTACACGCATTGGCAGGTGCTGGATACTGACAACTGGTAATGATTCAATATGACAATCCACCCGTTTAATGAGGAGGCTCCTGCGGAGCATGCTTGGTTAGTATTGTACGGGGTACAAATAGGACCAAGCTGATTGGCCCGGCCAGAAGAATCCACAGGGCAGCTTGCAGCCCAGCTCGGGCAGCCACCCAACCGATCAGGAATGCAATGCCCCCTCCTAGCAGTCCGACGACAGAATTAATCGCCATCACTGTGCCTGACCGGCCGGGGGTAGAAGCAAACGCCTCCCCCTGGAGCACTTCGTACCATCCCAGGGTCACCAGCCTGATCAGGATGATCAATCCGATCTTGGCCCATAACCAGGGGAGGATCAGCCAGGCAGCATACAGGATGCCAGTCACTGCGGCAGATAGCCGCACGAGAGACCGACCAGGAACCCTCTCGAGCAGGGGGATGAGCACAATATTCGAAACCAACCCAGCGCCCATCAAAATACTGAACATCAGACTGGCCTGTGCCGGGGTAAAGCCCATCACATCCGTAAAGTACAGCGCAAGGTAGCCAGTCAACACATCCAGCAACAGATCCGAGAACTGAACCAGGATCAGCCAGCGCATGAGCATCGGGTTGCGTATCGATACCCACAACCCGGATAATATGTCCTTGATCGGTCGGGCTACAGGTTGATCCAGCCGGATCAGGTGAGGCATGGGGATATGCCTGAGCCAGGTTAATACGACTAATACCAGGCAGAAAAATGCCAGGCCAAAATACGCCCAGCGCCAACCATAACCCAGGGCAAGGCCAGCTGCCAGGATCAACGGTCCCACCAGGTTAGCTATCGAGCCAGCAAGTGTCCACCTGGCCATCATATGCGGCTCGCGCCTGGGGTTGAGATCCATCAAGGTGGCCTGGGAAAGGGAGACAAAAGCCCCTGAAGCAGGGAATGCGATGATGAAGCCGATCAGAACCAGTACAAAGGAATGCGTGCAGGCGATAACGAGCAAAGAACACGTTATCGCCAGGCCACCACCCAGCATGATGTGCTTGCGATATCTGGTATCTCCAACCAGCATCAACACTGGCTCAATAAACGTGTTGATCATGGATGGCAGCCCTAACAGCATGCCGACCTGGACATAGGTCAACCTGAGATCGTTACGCAGCGCTGGTAATGCCGCGTTGCCAACGCTGTAGTTCAGCTCATCAAAGAACTCGATAATAAGGAACAGGAACGTCAGCGAGGTGATACCTCGCAAGATCCTTGAAAGATAGACAGAACGCTTGGGATTGTCTAGTTGAATCATTTCAGCCTCCTTCTCTCCAGTGGAACTCAATGCAGGGTGAGAAAAGGAGGTGGTGCACGGGCATAATTATGAAAGATTACAGATCAACGGGGAGGGTGAAAGCAATCGCACATAGGGTTATTATACTTTTATTTATGGACGGGGTAGCTGATGACATCACCCCAGCTCGATACTTCCGCAAGAAAAACCGGAACGCATAATAGCCCTGACGCCCACAGGTAGGCCCGGTCGCGTTCCGAGATTTCTTCCAGCTTCATCCAACGGATTTCCTTCAGAATTTGCTCGCGGTGAATTAATTCAGGGTCGCTACCCATGTGCGGTTGCTGGTCGCCAATATCTATCAGGTAGGTGATACTATCAGTACCTTCATCATCAGTATAGGAAGACAGCAAGCGAGTAATCTCACCCTCCACGCAACATTCTTCTTTTAGCTCGCGCAAGGCAGCCTGAGCGGAGCTCTCCCCCGGCTCAACACCCCCACCTGGCAGGCACCACCATTCATCACCATACAGACAGTGCCTGACCATCAGGATTTCTGCGCCGCGATGGACAATGCACTGTGCGCGGTTCATTTTCTTATTAAGTCCATATAAGCCCCTTCGATGAGGTCAGCCTCCTGGATGCCTAGCTTGCTCATCAAGTCATCGGCGATAGCCTGACCTTCGGCATCTGACTGGCCAGGCTGAAGGACCACTTCCAGCTCCACAAATTTCCCTAAGCCTTGTACATCATCCAGATGGATGCGCGTCTGCCCAGCCAGATACAGGTAACGTACCTTGGTCACCACTCCCAGCACCCCGAATGCCTGCGCAAGGATCTGCTTCAATCCAGCCGGGTCAGTGGTGTTGGATATTTGGTATTCTGAATGCTTAGGACCCGCCATATCTTGACGGAGGTAATATACCAGCTGCCCACAAGCAGGCCCTAATTCGCGGAGCTTGAGCCGCCCATGGGGGCAGCTAAAAAAGGTGTCCTCTTGTGGGATCACCTGGACGGGAGAATCGCTGATTTTTTCTGCTTTATGGCGCAGGGCTTCAAAATCGGAAACAAGGGCTTTGATCTCAATGTTGGCTGGCATCCTGTTCTCCAATCACGTCTTTAACCGTGAGCCATCCCTGGTGGGGGAAAATCCGCGCTACCTGAGGCGCAAAAGTCGGTGATTCGGTAAGCACTTCCCAGGGTTCGCCATCTGCCACGAGAAGGCCGTTATCCAGCAGGATGACCCGATCTGCCGCCTGGACAGCCATTTCGACATCATGCGTGACCAGCAGGATAGCCATGCCTTCATCACGCCAAATTTTTAACAGACCGAGCAACGCTTGCTTGGCAGCATAGTCGAGCCCGCGTGTCGGCTCATCCAGCAGCAAGGCCCCTGGTTGGGTGACCATAACCGCTCCCAGGGCAACCCGCTGGCGTTCTCCGGTGCTCAGGTCGCGCGGGTAGCAATCGGCTTTATCACCGATGCCCAACCGATCTAATAAGAGCTGGGGTTGATGTTGAGGGGCGGCGCTGTCCATTTGATGATTAATCAAGGTGAGCAATAGCTCATCCTTCACCGTATCAGAAAATAGCAACGCATTTGGGTCCTGGGGCAGGTATCCCACCGTCTGGCAGATCTCAGCAACCGTTTTGCCTTTGGTATCTATACCGCTGACCAGGATCTTCCCGGCATCGAAAGGCGTCAGGCCTACCAGCGTACGCAGTAAGGTTGATTTACCAGCACCATTGTGCCCCATCATCACTGCGATCTCACCCGGGTATAATTGGAAGTCCACCCCACGCAGCGCCTGAGTATCACCAAAATTCACCTTTAATCCTATGGCCTGGATCAATGGCTCAGCAGCTTTACGAGGTTTTTGTTGTGTATTTTGGGTCTTTTCACCAAGCTCATGAAATCCTGGCAAGCCTGACTGGGCGAAGCTGCTGGCTTCTTCGATGGTAAGTGGGAGGGGTTCCCAGCCAAAATGCTTGCCCAGGGTAATCAATGGTGGATTAAGGTCGATAAGGCTTAACACTTCCCTTGGTTCCCCCGACAACCCCTCTGGAACCACCTCCGATAAATAGACGATTTGACTGGCATGAGGTATGACCCGTTCCAGGCGGTGTTCAGCCAGGACGACTGTGAGACCATGCTGCTTGTTCAGCTGCACCAGGGCTTCGAGCACTTCCTCGGCCCCATGCGGATCGAGCTGGGAGGTAGGCTCATCCAAAACGAGGATGCGTGGTCTGAGTGCCAAAGCTGCCGCAATTGCCACCCGTTGAATCTCCCCTCCGGAGAGGGTTTCGAGTCGGCGGGTACGAAGGTGGGTCAGCTCGAGCAATTCCAGCACCGCAGCCACCCTGTTTTCCATTTCCTGGCGCGCCAGGGCAGCGTTTTCAAGCGAAAACGCAATTTCGTCTTCCACGCGGTCAACCACGAACTGGGTCTCCGGGTCTTGAAAGACAAAGCCCACCGTTCGGCTCATCTCACGCGGTGAAAGCACAGCCGGGTTTTGCCCATCGACTCGAATCGTCCCACTCAAACGCCCACCACTGAAATGGGGAACCAGGCCATTGATGCAGCGCAGCAGGGTGGACTTGCCTGAACCAGACAAGCCCATCACCAAACACAGCGCACCATCCGGGATGGTCAGGTTTACCCCGTGGAAAACAGGCTGGTTAGCACCCGGGTAGGTGAAAGATAGATCGGAGAAGAGGATCATGCGCTAAAAGTATAACACTGTTAAAAATGAAGCAGGGCTCAGTACATCCACTGTGCCCTGCAAGTGATAGCAATATTTGTGGGAATTTCCATGTATGGCTAAGGTGTCTTCAGACGGTGTTCCTTTTGCAGCAGGTTGGTGATTTTCAAGTCATCGGCAGGCATCGAGATTAATTTCCCCTGGATGTACTCGCACTCCAGCTTGCTCAGCTGGGTCAGCTGCTCCTTGGTCTCCACGCCTTCCGCGACCACCGTCAACCCCAAACCGTGGGTCAGCTTGATGATAGCTTGGACGATCTTCATATAGTTAGGATCTTTGAGTATCTTACTTGTGAAGGAACGGTCGATCTTCAGTACCTTGATCGCATAATGCGATAGGTAATTTAATGACGAATAACCAACGCCGAAATCATCGATCTGCACCTGGATGCCGTGGGCATTCAGCTTATCAAGCACATCCAGGATGATCTCATAGTTGCCCATCACGGCATTCTCTGTGATCTCCAGGTTCAGGCTGGATGGGCTTAAGCCGGTCTGTTCGAGGGTTTTGTTGATGTACTCCACGAAATCGATCTGATTGATATGCTTACCAGAGATATTCACACTCACCCCAATGGGCGGTATGCTCGTGAACTGCTTTTGCCATTTGACCAGCTGGGCTGCAGCCTTGCGCATCACCAAGCGATCCAACTGGATGATCAAACCTGTCTCGTCTGCCAGGGGGACGAATTCATTGGGCGTTAATAAACCACGTGTGGGATGTTTCCACCTGACCAGGGCTTCGAACCACACGATCCGGCCCAGTTTCACATCCACCACCGGCTGGTAAAACACATCTAGCTCTTCCTTCTCTATAGCCTGGCGTAAAGCCGATTCGATTTCAAGACGGAACATGATCTGTTCGCGCATGGCACTGTCAAAGATCTCATAACGCGAGCGGCCATTCTCCTTGGCGCGATACATGGCTGTATCGGCATCACGCAAGATATCCTCCGGGCGGTTGTATCCGGTGGTGCTCAGCACAATTCCCATGCTAGCCGACATGAAGATGGTATGGTTGGGCAGCAAGGTAGCCTGCATGAGTTTTTTCTGGATGCGGTCAGCCACACGCGTGACGTCACTCACATCCCGAATGTCTTCAAGCAGGATGACAAACTCGTCACCACCCAGGCGCGCCACCGTATCCATGGGGCGCAGGATAGACTTCAACAGGTGGGCGGTGGCCACGAGCAACTGGTCACCCGTCAGGTGGCCAAGGCTGTCATTGACGTCTTTGAAACGGTCCAGGTCCAGGAATAAGACCGCATAGATGTTGCTGTGGTCGCGTTTGCTGCGCTCGATGACGTGCTTCAGACGATCGACGAACAAGGCCCGGTTGGGAAGCTCGGTAAGTGAATCGTGGAAGGCATCATGCAACAGCTTGGTCTCAGCCTGCTTGCGTAACGTAATATCCGTCTGCGAACCAGCCAGGCGGATGGCAGTCTTATCAGAGCCAATGACGGCCATGCCACGGCTGAGCATCCAGCGGTAGGCACCACTGGAATGCTGGATGCGGTACTCGCACTCGAAATGTGCTGATAATCCTTTTACATGGGCGGAGATGTTGGTGCGTAACTGGGTGATATCGTCGGGATGGACACGGTTGAACCATTCATTGGGATTGTCACTGATTTCATCTTCCGCGAAGCCAAGCATTTGCTTCCAGCGCGGCGAATAATAGATCTGCCCTTTTTTCAGGTTCCAATCCCACAAACCGTCGTTGGCAGCGCGCACCGCCAGGGCATAGCGCTCTTCGCTTTCGCGCAGGGCAACTTCAGCTTTCTGACGTTCGGTGATCTCGTTCCGGGCTTGCTGGTATAGGTCGGCATTTTCAAGGGCGACGGCAGCATAAGCTGCCAGGGAGTTCAGTACCTCTTCGTCCTTTTCCTTGAAGGGCACATTGTTCTTGCGATTATTAACTGAGAGCACACCTAGAGGCTTTCCTTTGGAAAGGATCGGTACATACATCAGGCTGTGTACCAGGTAGCCGGTGGAAACTTTTAGCGGAGCCTGCAGGCTGGGTTCGACAGCACGCAGTGGGCGTTTCGATTGGATCACCTGCCCGACCAGTGAATCAGTGATTGGGATCCGCAGGGTCTTGATCGAATCTTCATCCATATTCTTGACCGCCCGCAGATATAACAGGCCAGTTTCCTTGTCAAGCAAGGCCAGGAAACCCTCTTCAGCATTGGTCAGTGAAACGCCAGCTTCCACGATACGCACCAGCACTTCGCCGAGCTCCAAAGTGGAAGTGACGCTCTGGCCAACCTTGGAGAGCGAGGTGAGCCAGGCTACCTGCTCAGCTAGCTGGGAATCCAGGATGGCCTTTTCGCGTTGGAGCCGGCTCTCAGCCATTGAACGTGTAATCGCTTCAGTCAGCAGGGTTTCATCGAGAGGCTTGCTCAGGTAATCGTGCACTCCCAGGCGAAACGCCTCGGCAGCTACCTGCTCGGAGCCGTGTCCGGTCATCAAAATGGTGGGAATATGATATCCATCTTGAGAAAGTCGCCGCAACAGTTCAAGGCCGGTGAGGTCAGGGAGCTGTAGGTCAAGCAGCATAAGGTCTAGTTTACCGTTGTGCTGCTTGATGACCTTAATTGCGGAATTGGCATCCCGCGCCACCGCCACATCATAGCCCAGTCCTGGAAGCATTGTCTGGGATAGGAAATCATTGATCTGGCGGTTATCATCTACAACTAAGATGACTTCATGGCTCATGAAGACCTACTATCTTTATTATTAATATACATGACACTCATAAAGCCTTCCTTACTATCGCTGGAGGCAGGTAGTATGAGTTGATTCAACGGGCGTAGACAATTGGTCGAGGTAATTATAAAGCATCATTTGCACAAATTGTGCCAGAAACCAGCCTTACAACTGGCAGAAGGATAATACCGGTAGGATGGAAATACGTGTCGTATGCCAGCCTGCTCCAAAGCGATGGCATGAATGGTCACTCATTCGTTGAGCTCGGCGATATAATATATAAACCTGCAACTAGAATGCTTGTTAGGAGATGTACATGCAGATACTTGGAATTGATATCGGTGGTACGGGCATCAAAGGAGCACCCGTTGAAACGGAAGAGGGAGTTCTATTGGCGGAACGGTTCCGCTTACCCACACCGGAAGGAGCGAAACCTGGGGCGGTAGCGGAAGTCGTCAAATCGATGGCTGAAAATTTTAATTGGCACGGCTCCATTGGGTGCGGTTTCCCGGCAGTGATTCGCGACGGGGTGGCTGAAAGTGCAGCAAATATCAGCCAGAAATGGATCGGCACGAATGCGGCTGTGCTGTTCTCTCAAGCAACTCAGTGCCCGGTGTATGTGGTCAACGATGCTGATGCAGCCGGGCTGGCGGAAGTCACATTCGGGGTGGGCAAGGGAGTGCGCGGGGTGGTGCTGATGATCACGATCGGCACCGGGCTCGGTTCAGCATTGTTCATCGATGGCAAGCTGGTGCCCAACACAGAACTCGGCCATATCGAAGTGGAATGCGAAGATGCCGAAACCATTGCCTCGGATGTTGCTCGCAAGGAGCAGGATCTATCCTGGAAAAAGTGGGCCAAGCGATTGGATAAATACCTGACTACGCTGGAAAACCTCTTCTCACCGGACCTGTTCATCCTGGGCGGCGGAGCGGTTAAGAAACAGGACCAGTTCTTGCCATACCTGACAGTTCACACAAAAATCATCGCCGCCGAGTTTGGCAATGACGCCGGGATTGTTGGAGCTGCCCTGGCAGCTAGCTATCAAGTCAATCAGAAATGATTGAATTAATTCGGTTTTCTAAACCAGGATAGAATTTGCCCGTTGGCGATAATCAGCAAATTAAATGCGAAGGGCTCAACCGATTACCAGCTGGATATTTGCTAGATGCAAGGTTGAGCTCTTCTCAATTAATAAGTTTCAACCAATAACACTCAATTAGCAATTTGCTGAAAGCTGCCTCTTTTGGATGAAGCTGGCTTCATAACAATCTGTCACAATCTTAATTGGTGCTAACTTTGATCGTCTTGGGTCGATCGGCCTCAGCTTTAGGGATGCGCAGGGATAGCACACCGTTTTTGATTGAGGCTTCCACATGGCTGGCATCGGTTGCGGTGGGCAGGGTGATCACCCGGCTGAACCGGCCGCTGGGCAACTCGCAAACCATGTACTTCGCCTCAACGCCATCAGCTGATTTAAATTCGCCGCGGATGCTAACCGTGTTGTTTAAAACTTCGATATCCACGTCGTCAGGCTCAAGACCGGGGACGAGGGCGGTGATATCATAACCTTCATCAAGTGCTTTGACGTCTACAGCCAGGAGCATTTCACGCTCGGTGGGGGTTTGATCGGTCAAGGCATCTTCGAACCAGTTGTTCATTGCACGCCGCATGGCAGCCATGCGATGGTAGGGGGTAACGTAGAATGTCATAATATTTTCTCCTTTATTATCACTATTTTGTGTATCAATGCGTGAATGATACTTTAGCGATATAAGAGCGCTGCAAACGTTATATATGAAATTTGAAAGAATCCTGTTTGGGATTGTTAACAGATCAGCGCGAAGCAATGCAGATCAAGCACGGGCTTTCATCGACAAATTCGGATCGGTCAAAATCACCGTACTGGGCATTAACTACCAGCCCTACTTGCCGCAGCTTATCCAGATATGCCTGTGTGGGAAGTAAATAATGGGCAGCCAGGGCGGTGAAGCGATCCACCCGCCCATCCGGATGCAACTCATCATAGTACCAGGTAAGGCGAAAAAGCTTTTTTGTGCGGTGATAGCTGCTACTGACCTGTACCGGATTGCCCGTTTGAGGATGGGTAAATGCCTCCTCATACTCAACGCCTGCGCGGGCAGGCAGGCTGAGCAACACCTGGGAGTTAGGTATACTGAAGGCAAAAAACCCACCAGGTTTCAGATGCTCATAAACACAGGCCAGGCAGGAGAGTTGTTGAGCTTCCGACAGGGTGCTGAAGGTATTGCATGGCAGGATGACCAGCGAAAACTGCCGGTGCAGATTAAATCGGCACATATCTTCGACCACCAGCAGTGGGGTAGGTGTGATCGAGCCGACCCCTTGTTGTAAATAAGCCAGCATGGCTGGGTCATTATCCAAACCCACACAGTGATGTCCTACCTTTGCCATTGAGAGCAAAACACGGCCGGTACCGCACCCCAGCTCAAGGATTGGATCACCAGCCATGTCGGCCAGCTCCAGCCAGAATGGGAGGTCTTCCAGGTGCATGGTATGGTGGGCGTGGTAAATCTCTGGGAGCATGTCAGTTCGTAGCTGGCCTCAACCGCCGTTTTACTTCTCCCAGCAACATCTGCATTTCTGGTACTTTCAACAAAAATATAAAAGATGCGTAAACTAATCCGCCGATGATTACCCCACCTATGCCTACCAGCCAGGCTGCCTGGCTGCTTGTCAGCACCAACCAGCCCCAGATAGAGAGGGCCATAAAAAAGGTGGCCAGCAGTGCCTGGAGGGTGCCTTTGAAAACCCTTTGGCCTTGCAACCCACCCAGCCTGCGGCGCATGAGGATCACCAACCCGATCGCTTCCAAGGCGGTGGCCAGCGAGTTAGCCAGTGCCAGCCCACCCAGCGGCAGCCAACCGATACGGGCGAACCAGGCAGAGAACAGCAAGCTGAAGACGACGTTCAACCCCATCGCAGCTGCACCCACGAAGACAGGCGTCTTGGTATTGTGCATGGCGTAAAATGCCCTGGCCAGGATCTCCACCAGGCAGTGCCCCACCAGCCCCAGCGAAAACCATAACAACGCCCATGAGATCAGCTGGGTGGACTGCGCAGTAAACTCACCATACTGCATCATCAAGGCAACGATGGACTGCCGTAACAAGACCAACCCAACCGACGCTGGGATTGCCAGGAACAGGATGCCACGCATGCTGGCCGCCAGAGAGCCGCGCAGGTCGTCCATTTTACCCTGAGAAAACTGGGCAGAGAGTGTGGGTAGGGCAGCCGTGGCTACCGCCTGCCCGATGAGCGCCTGCGGGAAGAGCATCATGGTGAAGCCCCAATTGATGCCGGTGACGCTACCTTCAATCATGTATGATGCCAGGCGAGTGTTGACCCAGAAGTTTAGCTGCACCACCGCGACACCGAACACGCGAGGTAACATCAGCAAACCCACATGGCGTACCTCGGGCATTTTTAGCCCCAGGCCAGGCACGTAAATGCCCTTGAGCTTCAACAGGCTGGGCACCTGCAGTAGCAGGTGCAGGCCGGAACCGATCACCACACCCCATGCCAGGCCGTAAATTCCCATGCTTGGCGCAAGGAACAAGATGCCAAAGATCATACCCAGGCGGTACATGGCAGGGGTAAGGGCAGGGATGAAAAACACCTGGTGCGCGTTAAGGATACCCATCACCAGCCCGCTGATGCCGAAGATCACGGCGGAAGGCAGCATGATGCGCAGCAGGTTCACCGTGAGCGCTTCCTGGGTTGGGTTGTTGGCAAATCCGGGGGCGAGAATATAGTGGACCAGTGGCTGGGCAAAGACAAATGCCAGACAAGCGGCAATGATCAGCACGATCAGCACCAGATTGGCAATGGCAGAAGCCAGCTTCCAGGCCGTCTTACGCTCACCTTTGGTCAATAATCCAGTCAGGGTGGGGATGAAGGCTGATCCTAATGCCCCGCCAGCCATGAGCACGAACAGTGTTTCAGAGACGCGGTTGGCAGCCAGGAAAGCATCCATATCAGCCGATGTGCCAAAAGTTACGGCATTTAAGATCAGGCTGACCAGGTTGGCGACATTGCTGATCAGCAGGGCGATCATCACCACGCCGGCTGAACGGGCAATCTGGCGGTTAGCGTTATCTTCGATTACAGCCACAGGAATTGATTATATCCGCTAATCCGCCTTAATATTACTGCTCCAACTCCTGTGAGGAAGTAAAATAAAGTATCCGGTGTTACAAAGATTGGAGGATTTGCATATGAGCGTGAGTATGGTCGTGGGAGCTCAATGGGGAGACGAAGCCAAAGGAAAGATCGTCGATCTGCTTTCACAGGCGGCGAGCATTACTGCCAGGTTCAATGGCGGAGATAATGCGGGGCATACCGTGGTGAACGATTATGGGACGTTTAAGGTGAGGCTGACGCCGAACGGTTTTGCCAACCCGCACACCACTTGCATCATCGGTCCAGGCGTGGTGGTAAACCTGGCTACACTGATTTCTGAAATCAAGATCATCAAGGAAGCTGGCATCGATCTGAGCGAGCGCTTGTGGATTTCACCACGCTGCCATGTGGTCATGCCATATCATCCCCTGGTGGAAGCGATCTACGAGCAAGCCAAGGGTGATGCCAGCACCGGCACCACCAGGCGCGGCATGGGACCGGTATATGCCGATAAAGTAAGCTACAACGGCATCCGCCTGGTAGATATGCAGGACGAAACGACATTTCGAGAGAAACTTTCCATCCAGCTGAAGGTAAAAAACAGCCTATTCCAGGCAAATGGCCTGGAAACCCTGGAATTGGATGCACTGATCGAGCAAAAGATCATTGAATTCAGGCAGGTACAGAGCATGGTGCGTGAATCCTTCGGACTGGTCCAAAAGGCTTTGAAGGAGAATGCAAGCATTGTCCTGGAAGGCGCTCAAGGTGCCCTCCTGGATAACACCTGGGGTACGTATCCATTCTGCACTGCCTCCACCACGATTTCAGGCGGGGTGACGGCCGGATTGGGCATTGCACCAAAGTGGATCACCCGGGTCATCGGGGTGGCCAAGGCGTATATCACCCGCGTGGGACGGGGCCCGATGCTGACCGAGCTGAATGACGCAACCGGCCAGGTGCTGCAAAAAGAGGGACAGGAGTACGGAACAGTGACCGGCCGGCCGCGACGCTGTGGCTGGTTCGACGCCGACCTGGTGAAATTTACCTCCCAGCTGAATGGCTACAGTGAGATCGCCCTGACCAAGCTGGATGTGTTGGATACCCTGCCAAAGATCAAGATCTGCGTGGGATATCATCTGCATGGCAAACGAGAGCCGTTGGTGCATTACTGGGAAGGGGATGCACGCTGGCTGGAGCAGTTTGAACCGGAATACATTGAGATGGATGGCTGGCTGCAACCCACCAAGCAGGTACGCAAGTTCGGCGAGCTGCCCAGCCAGGCTCAGGCCTATGTGAGAAAGATTGAAGAGCTGGTGGAGACACCAGTGTCGATGGTATCGGTTGGACCCGAGCGTAACGCTACGATCATGAAATAACTGTACTCATTCTTGCTTGAGTTAATGAAAAAACCCCGGCTGAATTTTCTCAATCGGGGTTTCTTTTGTCCTGCTAAACTAGCTCATCAAACTTGCACGGATGTTGATCACCATCTGGCGAGCTCGCTGTGGAGCATCCCCCACGTAATGCGAGATGTCCATCAACCGGCATAACTCGGGCTCGGGCAGGTAGATGGTCAGCTCCGGGTCATGGCTGATCAGCTCCGCCAGGTGGTTTGGCCTGCCTGCCTCAACCTCTGCCCAGGCGGTGAGGGAGTGCTCGCGCAGGTACTCATGCATCACCTGGCGGTCAGCCCCGACCTTGACCAGTGCCATCAAGACGCGCTCGACCGCAGCAAAGGGGGCATAAGTTTCCAGGTTGTGCTGGATAGCCGGCTCGTTGACCTGCAACCCTTCCAATATTCGCCTGGTAGTTAGCAACAGCTCATCACAGATCAAGAAAGTTTCAGGAAGCACAACCCGGCGATTGGCTGAATCATCCAGCGTGCGCTCAAGCAGTGAATTGGCAGCATTATCCCAGGCGGTGCGGGGCATCTGGGCTAACAGACGCGCCAATGAGTCTATCTTCTCGGCGTTGATCGGGTTACGCTTGAAGGGCATCGCGGATGAGCCCACCTGGTGCTTCCCGAACGGCTCGGCTAGCTCAGCCAGCGGAGCCGACTGTAGCAGGCGCAGGTCGAAGGCAAACTTGTGCAGTGAAGCACCCAAGCCAGCCAGGCTGCTGAGCAAGGCATAATCCTGCTTACGCGGGTACACCTGGGTGGTAATAGAATAGAAAGGCAGGTCCAGAAGAGTAGATAATCGATCTTCGAACGCCTCCAGGTTTTCGTCGCCAACCAGCTCGGCAAATGAAGCCCCCGTCCCCACCGCGCCTTTGAAACCCTTTCCGCGCAGCTCCATGCGGGTGTTTTGCAAAGCAAGCCAGTCCATCAGAAGGTCTTGGGCGTAGCTGGCCAAGCGATATCCCAATGTCGATGGCTCAGCAGGCTGCAGGTGGGTGAAGGCGATCAGCGGTAGGTCAGCCCAGGTTTCGATCTTGCCAGCAAGCAGCAGGAGCACATGGTGCAGCTTCTCCAGCAGCAAGTCAAGTGCCTGGCGCTGGCGCAAGACATCCGCATTATCCTCAATATCCATGGAGGTGGCACCCAGGTGCAGGCTGCCACCACCCAACGGGCACTGCTCAGCAAAGGTTCTCAACTCAGCCATCAGGTCGTGATGGATCTCAGCCTCGATCTCCAACGCATGCGGCACATCCACATCAGTCATGTGCAAGCGAAGATCTTCCAGCTGGCTGGCTGTCACCAAACCGTATTCTGCCTGAACTGCTGCCAGTGTGACCCATAACTGGCGCCACAGGTTACGCTTATGTTCTTCACTCCATACGCGGCGCATCTCAGGGCTGGCATAACGCCACGTGAATGGTGATTGGTAGGTTTGATATTCTGGGCTCATGCGGCTATTATAGAACAAAAATCGCCGGGGCAATCTTTTTCTCCCGCCAATAACGGGATTTTATCTGGCATTTTATGTACAGCCTGACCAGCTGTCTAGCGGTGCTAGATTATTGCCAGGATATTGTTCTTTCAGATTGCTCCGGCTTATTCAGTTGTCAACATAATAATAGCAAAGAACAAACGTTAAATTCAAATATCATATGTCATTTTCACATTTATGACATTTATATGACCTGATCGGACACACAACCCCAATATAAGAGTAAAGGCGCAGCGGCGCTGCGCCTTTACAATTGCTTTCGTATAATGAATAGCTGCCTATACAGCCATCACATGCTCAAACTGGCTGTTATACATCTCGGCATAGGCCCCATTCCGAGCTAACAGCTCTTCATGCGTGCCTTGCTCGACGATATCACCATGCTCCATTACCAGGATCAGGTCGGCATTGCGAATGGTGGAAAGCCGGTGGGCGATAATGAAGCTCGTCCGGCCTTTCATCAGCTCGTCCATAGCCTCCTGGATCAGGATTTCTGTACGGGTATCCACCGAACTGGTGGCCTCGTCCAGGATCAACATGGTAGGATCGGCAAGCACAGCCCGGGCGATGGTCATCAGCTGCATCTGCCCCTGGGATATGTTGGTAGTTTCCTCATTGAGGACCATGTCGTATCCTTCAGACAGGGTGCGAACGAAATGATCAACGCGAGCTGCCTTGGCAGCGGCGATGACCTCTTCGTCAGTGGCCTCCGGCCGGCCATAGCGGATATTTTCGCGGATATTCCCGTTATACAACCAGGTATCTTGCAAGACCATACCAAACAAACAACGCAGATCGCCACGTGAAAATTCCCGGAGATCATGCCCGTCGATCCGGATGGCACCGCTGTTTACATCATAAAAGCGCATTAAAAGCTTCACCATGGTGGTCTTGCCAGCTCCCGTCGGCCCAACGATTGCCACCTTTTGGCCTGGTTTTACCGAAGCACTGAAGTCATTGATGATGATTTTTTCTGGGTTGTAACCAAAGTGTACATCCCTGAACTCCACATGCCCAGTGATCGCAGGCAGCTGGATGGGATTCTCGGTTTCCTTGATCTCTTCACTCTCAGCCAGGAATTCAAACACCCGCTCAGCTGCTGCGGCAGTCTGCTGGAGGATGTTGGAGATATTAGCGATTTGGGTCAGCGGCTGGGTGAAGCTGCGGATATACTGGAGGAAGGCAACGATATCGCCTACCGTCACTCTTCCCAAAAGTGCCAGCCAGGCTCCCAGGATACTTATCGCCACATATCCCAGATTGCCGATGAAGTTCATGATTGGGAACAGCAGGCCGGTCAGAAATTGCGATTTCCACCCGGCTTCATAAAGCGTATTGTTATATCCCTCAAACTTTTCGATGCTTTTCTTCTCGCCATTGAAAGCTTTTACAACGATATGGCCGCTGAACATTTCCTCCACGTGCCCATTGACATGACCGAGGTAATCCTGCTGCTGAGAAAAGTATTTCTGAGACTGGGGTAGGATCAACCGCAGGAATATCATTGACAGAGGGATGATCAAGATTGCCACCAGGGTCAAAATCCAGCTGATCGAAAGCATCATGATTAATGCCCCGATCACACCGGTGACTGAAGAGATAATTGTGGACAGGCTTTGGCTTAAGGTCTGGCTGACTGTCGCCACATCATTGGTAACACGGGACAAGATCTCACCATGGTTGGTTCCATCAAAATACTTTAACGGCATCCGGTTGATCTTTTCTGAAAGATTCTTGCGTAAACGGTAGGTAATATCCATAGAAACACCGGTGAGGATCCAACCTGAGGCGAAGCTCAACCCGGCAGAAAGAATATACAAGCCAGCTGTCTCCAACAGGATATTCCCAATAGCAACAAAATCGATCGATCCAGTGCCAGAACTCATCGCCATTACGCCGGAAACCAGCTCGTCAATTGCTCTGGCCATCACCTTTGGTCCAAAAATCGTGGCAACCGTCGAAGTTGCAGCAATGAACAAAGCAATAATCAAGCTCACTCGATATTTGCCTAGATAATTGAATAGTTTGAGCATGGTACCTTTAAAGTCATGGGCACGCTCACCTTTCATCATCGCCATGGGTCCTCCAGCCATGGGTCCGCGTCGTTGACCTCCACGTGCAGGTCCTGGGTGCATCATAGTAGCTCCTCCTGACTGAGCTGTGATAAGGCAATCTCTTGATATTCCTTGCAGTCCCGCATCAGCTCCTGATGGGTTCCCTTACCGATAATCCTGCCCTCATCTAAGACGATGATCTGCTCTGCGTTCTTGATAGTTGATACCCGCTGAGTGACGATCAGAATGGTGCTATTTGTAGTTTGTTGCTTAAGCGCCCGGCGTAAAGCAGCATCAGTTTTAAAGTCGACCGCCGAAAAGCTGTCATCGAATATATAAATGGGTGGTTTCTTCACCAATGCACGTGCAATCGATAGGCGTTGTTTTTGACCGCCGGAGACATTTGTGCCCCCTTGCGAAATTTCAGTCTGAAAGCCGTTCCCATCATGGTCTCCATCACCATTTACTGCCCCATCTCCATGGTTGAGATCCTCTTTATGAGCAGATCCATTACCATTGTGGGCACCATTTCCATTTTCACCCAGGATAAATTCAGTTGCCTGGGCAATATCGGTTGCCTGGCGTAATAATTCATCGCTGGCATTTTCGTCTGCATAACGCAGGTTGCTTTCAATGGTGCCAGAAAATAAGACACCTTTCTGGGGGATATACCCGATTTTGTCGCGCAGATCGTGCTGGGTCACTTGGCGGATATCGATGCCATCCACGAGAATCGATCCACCAGTGATATCGTAAAAACGCGGGATCAGGTTAACAACGGTGGATTTACCTGACCCCGTCGATCCGATCAACGCAGTGGTTTGCCCAGGCTTGGCGATGAAATTGATGTCATGCAAGACGTCTTCCTCTGCGTCGGGATAGCGGAAAGATACATTACGGAACTCAACCGTCCCGACGAAATGGTCACTGAAGTGTTTAGGCTCTTCGGGATCACTGATCACGGGTTCTATTCCCAAGACATCGGCGACGCGGCCGGCAGAGACTGAAGCCTGGGGCAAGATGATGAACATCATGGACATCATCAGGAAAGCGAAAACCACCTGGATGGTGTATTGCATAAATGCAATCACATCACCAACTTGCATGTTCGCCGTAGCCACCTGATGCGAACCAATCCAGATGATCAAAACCGTTACACCGTTCATGATCAGCATCATCAGGGGCATCATAACCACCATAATGCGCCCGATAAAAAGCATGACAGCAGTAATATCCAGATTCGCTTTATCAAAGCGATTTTCCTCAAAGTCCTGCCGGTTGAAAGCACGGATGACCATCATACCGGAGAGGTTCTCGCGCATGACGAGGTTCAATCGGTCTGTTAATTTCTGGACGATCCTGAACCTGGGCAGGGCTAAAGTAAACACAATAATGATGATGGTTAACAGGATACCCACTGCCAGGGCAATGATCCACCACATGGAGGTATCCAGCCTAAAGGCATGAATGATGGCTCCAATTCCGATGATGGGTGCGTACAGCACCATGCGTATGATCATGAAGACCACCATCTGGATCTGGGTAATATCATTGGTAGAGCGGGTGATCAAGGAGGCGGTCGAAAACTTGTCGAACTCTGTGCTGGAGAAATTCTCTACTTTGGTAAATTCTGCTTTACGAACATCGCGTCCAAACCCGGCAGCAGTCTTGGCAGCCAGGAAACTAACCAGCACGGTACAGACACCTGAGAGCAAGGTCAGGCCCAACATGATGCTGCCCACCCTCAGCAGATAATTTAACTCAAATTTGCCTACATCCATGCCCAGGGCGGTGTATTCGGATTTAATCGCCACAGCGGCTGCTTGGACGAGCATCTTATCGCTCATTGCCCCCATTTTCTCATCCACGGTCTTGGTGATCGAAGCGATGATTGTCGTCCGCTGTGCATCGGGCAGCTTAGCCAACACCGAAAATAAATCCATTCCGGCTGGAATCTTGGATAGGTCGATCCCCATACCTTGAGCCAAGCCCGCTAGCTTGGTCGGGTCAGCCATGGCTTGATCGATGGTGTATATGATCAGCAGAGGTTTTGCCATGATCGGGTTCAGCAGGTCAATCTCTGCCTGGTCTGTTTTATTCAGAATATAGACTGATTCAGTAGCCAGGGCTGGGTATTGTTTAACCAGCTCAGCATAATTGTTGCTCGTTTTATCAGCCAGGGTGTAAGCCGCCAGGACAGAAGCTTTATCCTGGGCACTCATGAACAAGGTCAGCTTATCCATGGTGCTCTGGCGGATGGCTTGGGGAACCGCATTCTCAATCCCTGACAACTGGATGCCGGTGTTGACAATCCGGGCAAGGTAATCGGGGAGGGCCAGGTCGGCATTCGCCTGTACGAAGAGCAAGGCTATGGCCACCAGGATTAGAAGTAGGTAAGGTTTAAGGTATTTTGCTATGCGTAACATAATCCAATTATCCTTTATCGATTGCCCTCATGTTCCTTTCATAATAATCGCACTCATCTCGTTTGAATATTGCCGGGTAACTTACCAGCCGTTTTCGGCGAAGCTGAGATCGTCAGTTACTGCTAATGCATTAATTGGTTTCGGTCTCGAATTGGCGGGCTTTTATTATCAGTATTTCAACTGCCTGTCTGACAAGTTCTTGTTCGTCCGGGGTCATAGAGATAGCCAGGGTTTCCAACCATTTCTGATTGGTCAGTGTGCCCTCCTGAAGGATCTGCCGGCCTTTATCGGTCAATACAATTTGCTTGGAGCGCCGATCTTTTGGATCCTCCGAGCGCGTGACCAGCTGTAGCTGTACCAGCCGATCCATCATCTGACTGGCCGCGGAGTTGGTGATGCCCATATCAGAGCCGATATCTGATACGCCACAGCCTTCGGTCTTAAAAATATGAAGCAAGGCACCAAATTGCCCCATGGTCAGGCCTTTATCCCTGGCGAACACGAATATATTTCCCATCAAGCGATGGCGGAAAATGCCAAACGCTTCCTGCAGTGTGTCAACTAACGAATCTGTAGCATTCATCCATTAACCTTTCTGAATAGTTAAGCGGGCTTGATTATATCGATGTCTTTAGAATCTGTAAACCTATGTGTGACTGCAATGGATGAGAATTTGGTTAGAGATGATTGGGAATATCTTGATAATACCCAGAAACATGGAGGGTTTTACCCCCATTAGGTAAAATATAGATCATGATAGATAACCC
Organism: Anaerolineales bacterium; assembly: GCA_003105035.1. NCBI lineage: Bacteria > Bacillati > Chloroflexota > Anaerolineae > Anaerolineales > Anaerolineales bacterium. The sequence continues at coordinate 69,259 of PQAL01000013.1, forward strand.
ATGTTATCCCACATTTATCCCACACTATCCCACACCAATGAGGTGAGCCATGGATGACCCAATCGAAATATTGATCACACTACCCTTCTCTGATGAGCTGATGAAAAAGGTTGCCGATGTCTCACCCCGCATCACCCTGGAAAAGATTGTGGCCCGTAAGCTCGAGGAGGTGAATGATGAGGTGTGGAAGCGGGTCGAGGTGTTGTATACCAACCGGGTGCTGCCCAAACCCGAGCAAGCTCCTCGCCTGCGCTGGATACAATTTCATTGGGCCGGGCTGGATCACGCCCTGGATGAAGCTATCCTGCAAAAAGAAGGTCTGGCAATCACCAGCATGAGCGGTGCTTCTGCACCGCAGATGGCCGAGCATGCCATATCGATGATGCTGGCACTTGGGCACCACCTGCCTGACCTGATAGCGTACCAACGGAAGGCAGAGTGGCCTTCGGGCCGCTGGGAGTTGTTTACCCCACGCGAGCTGAGAGATAGCACAGTGGGCATTGTGGGTTACGGGAGCATAGGCCGGCAGATCGCCCGCCTGCTCCAGGTCTTCGGAACTACAGTGCTGGCTACCAAACGTGATATCCGCCATCCGGAAGATACCGGTTACATACCCGATGGATTGGGTGACCCGGGCGGAGACCTGGTGAACCGTCTCTACCCTCCAGAAGCACTGTGCTCCATGCTCAAAGAATGTGATTATGTGGTGGTGTGCCTGCCACGCACCTCTGCCACTAAAAACCTGCTGGGTGCCAAGGAGTTAGCCGCGTGTAAGCCCGGAGCATACCTCGTGGATATCTCGCGAGGTGAGATCCTGGATCACAATGCCTTGATCCCCTTGCTGCGCGAGCGTAAGCTTGCCGGTGCAGCTCTAGACGTGTTCCCAGTGGAGCCCCTACCTGCTGACAGCCCCCTGTGGAAGCTACCCAACGTCATCATCACACCGCACATCGCTGGGTTTTCTCCACATTATGATGAACGTGCTGCCGAGCTGTTCACCCAAAATCTACGCCGCTACCTGGAACAGCTACCCCTGTACAACCGTTTGGATCCCGCACTTGGGTATTAACGAGACATTTCATAGTTTACTTGTCACCAAACACCCCTGGCGCATTTGTAAACGAAAAGCTTTCCAGTGAATTTTCTACTTCGCTGGAAAGCTTTTATGGAATGCGGAAATAGGCCTGATAAATTACGGTTGGCGAGTACCCAACGTCACGCTCACGTCTTGGTATTGGCCATCACGGAGGATCGTCAGGGTAACATCCTGACCTGGAGACGTCTGCAGCGAGAGGTAGACCAGCAGGTCATCAAAGGTGTTCACTGGCTGTCCGTTAATAGCCGTGATCACATCTCCACCCACCGCCACTTCGCGGCCATCCTGAGTGGTTGTGCCGGAGGTGCCTTCCAGACCAGCAATCCCTGCCGGGGCACCCTCTGTCACCGTCGTTACATATGCACCTTGCTCGATGGGCAGGTTCATAGCTTTTACCAGCGACGGGTTGACGGTATAGCCGGATATCCCCAGGTATGACCAATCATATTTGCCATCCTGAACCAGGGCTGGGATGACGCGCTTCAGGATGCTGACCGGCACGGCAAAACCTACCCCAATGTTGCTGTCTGTCGTACCGCCTGTTTCGATCTGGGCATTGACCCCAATGGCTTCACCGTTCAGGTTAAGCAGCGGGCCACCAGAATTCCCCGGGTTGATGGCTGCATCGGTCTGGATGGCTTGTGGGATGGAGTAAATCGTCAGGCTCGGGATCGTACGGCCCAAGGCGCTGATCACACCGCGTGTCAGGGTGCCCTCCAAGCCAAACGGATTCCCGATCGCAACGACGCTCTGTCCGACAGCTATGTCTTCCATCGAGCCGAGGGGAATCGCAGCGACACCCTCAGGGAGTTCCGTCTTGATAACCGCCAAGTCACTGAAAAGGTCTTCTCCCACCAGGCTAGCTTCGCGAATTAACCCATCCGAAAAAGTGACTTCGATGGCGTCCACGCCATCCACTACATGAGCGTTGGTTACAATGTGGCCCTGGTCATCATAGACGAAACCTGAGCCCTGAGCGAACGAAAGCAGGCTACCGTTCTCATCGAGATACACCGTGATGTTCACCACCGAAGGATTGAGACGGGAGTATAAGTCGATCACCACCTGGTCATCGTTGTCTACCACCGCGGGTTGGGAAATGCTGGTATTGGGAAGTACCTGTTGGGCTGCTAAGGTTGGGGGTATTGGGGGCTTGGTGAGCGGCGGGATAGAAACCCCGCAGGCCAGGCTGACCAAGGCAAAGAACAATGTGACTGACAGGAGCAGTCGTGCATTCCGGGAACGTTTGAACATGCTAACTTACCCTTTCGTAGGGAGGATAATTAATGTGATTGCCAAAGTATAACGGTATTTTTGCCGGAAAATCCTGAAGGTTGGATAAGAAATATTAATGCAGTTTTTACCGGGATGCATGGCTCATGATAGAATGTCTTGCCAATAGCACAATTGATCAAGACTACCCTGACATCCAGCATGCCATCCAAGCGCCCCATCCTGCCGTACCTCGCCCTATTACTCGGCATCCTCTGTCTGAGCTTCTCTGCCATGTTCGGCAAGTGGGCCAACGCACCCGGCCCGGTGATTGGGTTCTATCGCATCGGGTTGGCAGCCCTGATCCTGCTCCCGGTCTTCATTTATCGCAAACAGAAAAATAGAGTGAAGTTCCCATGGGCCATCCTGCTATTCCCCATCCTGGGTGGCATCTTCACTGCCCTGGACCATGGCACATGGAACTCCAGCTTGCGGTACACCTCGGCCGCCAATGCCACCTTGCTTGGCAACACGGCACCGCTGTGGGTGGCTTTATTTGCCTGGTTGGTCTTTCGTGAAAAATTAAAGGGATTGTTCTGGCTGGGTTTGGCCTGCGCGTTGGGCGGGGCGGTGATCGTGCTGGGAAGCGACTTTTTGCTCCACCCCGCGATTGGAATGGGTGACTTGCTGGCGATTGCGGCAGGTGTTTTCTATGCGGGTTATTTCATCGTCACGGAGCGCGGCCGCAAAAAGCTGGATACACTCTCTTACATTTGGCTGGTGGATGTGATCGCCGCGTTGACCCTGCTGGCTATCAGCCTCGGGATGCGCATGCCATTGACGGGTTACCCCTCCCAGACATACCTGGCCTTTCTGGGCGCCGCTCTAATTTCCCAGGTGGGAGGCTACCTTTCCATTGGGTATGCCTTAGGGCATTTGCCTGCCTCGGTGGTCTCTCCCACGCTGATTGGCCAACCGGTGGTCACCGCCCTGTTAGCGATTCCACTTCTGGGGGAAGCCTTACGAACTGAGCAGTGGCTCGGAGGCCTGGTGGTGCTGATCGGAATCTACCTGGTGCACAAAAGTCGGGAAGGTGTGGAACCAACCGAATTGGTTGGATTGGAGAATTGACCGTAATGAAAAAGAAACCCCTGCATTATGTTCAAATTTTTGTGTTGTTTTTTTGGCTAACTTTAGCGTGCAACCAACCAAAGGCTGGGGTTACTTCAACTATTGCACCACTAAAGACCATAGTCCGATCAACATCAAAAGTATCAGTTGCAACCCTGACTGTATCACTTGAGTCAACACCTACTGTTATTACGTCAAGTACATCTACCCCATCTCCAATCCCATCTCTTTCCCCGACAATAACTCTTCAGCCAACTTCATCCCCCACCGTCGATACGAAACTATTCGAGATAACCACCCAGATACGCCAGCAAGATGGCATGATGATGGTTTATGTACCTAGTGGAGAATTCTGGATGGGTAACGATTTGCGCCCGGACGAAAGCCCCCTTCACAAGGTGAGGCTGGATGCATATTGGATAGACCAGACCGAGGTCACCAATGCCATGTTCACACGCTTCATGAAAGCAACTGGCTACCAGACTCATGCAGAATGGCGAAGTAGTGCCTGGGTCTTTGACGGCGCCGGTTGGAGCGAAGTACAAGGAGCAAACTGGCAGTACCCACAGGGACCAGACAGCAGCATTACAGGGATGGAGGCTCACCCCGTGGTGAATATATCCTGGTACGATGCCAAAGCCTATTGCGAGTGGGTGGCGGCCCGCTTACCCAGCGAAGCAGAATGGGAGAAAGCGGCACGGGGAATCGATGGCCGTACATATCCATGGGGCGAGGCGGCACCTTCTGGCAGCTTGCTCAACTTTGGCGATGTTAGCCTCTATCCAGAATCAGTAGACCCTGCCCTTAACGACAGTTATCGGTTTACGGCTCCGGTAGGATCATTTCCTCAAGGTTCTAGTCCATATGGAGCGCTGGATATGGCAGGCAATGTGTGGGAATGGGTGAACGACTGGTACCGGGCGACGTACTATCTTTCCGCGCCAGATACTAACCCAATTGGTCCCACCTCCGGTGAAGGCCGTGTATTCCGGGGTGGCAGCTGGAACCACAGTAACCTAGACATACGCTCATCTATCCGCATGTGGAGCAAGCCATATGATGCCATTGACAACATAGGTTTCCGCTGTGCAATGACAACTCCATGACGGATAACAAGTGTTTTTTCCTGGAAGCAAAATGATCATCCGGAATGAAACACCCAAAGATTACAAGATCGTTAGTGCGACCAATGCTTCATCCTTCAACACAGAAGCAGCAGCTAACCTCGTTGAAGAACTTCGGCAAATGGAGAAACCACACATCTCTCTGGTTGCTGAAGAAGATGGCTTTCTCATTGAGCATAGCCTCTTCATTCCAATCAATCTCAGAGATCGTCCAGAACTCAAGCTTATGTGCCTCGAGCTGATCGTTATTTTCCCTGAGCATCAGGATCAATGGACAGACTCAGCATTGATCAAGGCAGGCCTGGAGCAGTGCAAGCGATCGGGTTTCGGGGCATGTGTCGTGCTGGGTCACAAGGATTATTACCCCCGCTTCGGGTTTTACCCCGTCTGTAAACTTTGGAATCAAGTGCGAGTAAGATGTTCCGCCCGAAGTATTCATGGTCATCGAACTTGAGCCCGGCTATCTCAAGGGCACTACAGGCATAATCAAGTACCACCCCGCATTCAACGTGGTATGGATCAACAAATATAAGGAGATCACATGACCGGAATGGCTACTACACCACTCATCATCATCAGCTTGGCCCTGGTTTTTTACACGATCGGCGTATGGAGTGAGCGTATCCAGGGCAGACTAAAACCCTGGCACCTGGTATTCTTTTACCTGGGGCTGGTATGCGACACCTGGGGGACGGGACTAATGATCGAAATGGCGGGTGGGCTGACGGCTGATATCCATGGAATCACCGGAGTGATTGCCATCGGACTGATGTTGATCCACGCTGTGTGGGCCACGGTGGTGCTTATTCGCAAGGAAGAACAGATGATCCTAAATTTCCATAAATTCAGCCTGGTGGTGTGGTTTATCTGGCTGATCCCGTACCTGAGCCCAATGATCATCAATATGCCGGGTGTGGAGTGAAAGGGTTAAAAAATAAGGGAGGGCTTTCACCCTCCCTTACCATTCGGTCATTCTAAAGAGTCAAGCATCCGACTCTACGCTTTCAATCTGCGGGAAGAATTGCTTGACTGTGCCTTCCACCCAGCCATGCAGGGTGTTGGGCGATAGTGGGCAGCCCAAACAGGCACCCCCCAGCCTGACTTTCAAAACCTTTCCGTCAAAAGAAATGAATTCCACCGAGCCGCCGTGGAACTGCTCGATATATGCGCTCAAGCGCTGGACGAGCACGCGCACTTGCTCTTCAACTGGGGCATTACCATTGCTTGGAGTTGCCATAATTTATCCTCCGCTTGGTTCAGGGGTGGCCTGGAGCCCAAGCTGCAGCAGTGAAAGAACGAGGTCATGCGTGGAGTGCAACCGCTCGGCGATGACGGTGGACAGTCGATCTAGGAAAATGGCGCCTGTCTCTGGATGTTGCACACAAAGGCGGCGCAGGTCATCTCCGCGCACACGGAGAAGCTGAGTGGAAGTGGTGCATACCCCGGTGGATGTATAGCGCCTGCTTCCCAGTGCCGCACTCCAGCCCACGATGCTGCCAGGCTGCACCCGGGCAACTTCGATTATCGGTCCGTCATCCGGCTTGAATTTTACCAGCACTTCGCCACTAACGACGGCAAACAGGTTCTCTGCCGGGTCACCCTGCTCAAACAGGATCGTGTCACCTGTAAATTCGTACGCCATGAAGAGAGGTAGGAGCAATTGCAGATGCTCTTGTGAAAGATCCCGGAAGAGGAACAGGCTAGTAAAAACCTCAGCGTCCATGTGTTGATGTTCCACGATAAAAATTTTATACTATAGGGGTAAATTACCAAGTGGTTAATATCCTCATATGAAAGACAAATATCACCCTATACAGGTTACAGGTGCATGGTGATTTTATGGCGGAAATCATAACAAGCTAGCCGGATATATGGTGATTTTGCCTATACCCCCATTCCTCACCGTTCTCTTGACAGAAATAGATAAAAGAAAATGGGTCGGGAGTTCTATCCCGACCCATGAGGTTACTTGGTTGTTTCTTGAGGTATTTCTACAGGGATAGGTTTCTCAGATGTGCTGAACACCAATCCATCCCTGGATTCATTCACATCCGCCAGGATGTGGGCATCGCGTGGAAATTCACGGCTCAGCAGGCTGAGCGAAAGAGGTGACTCCAGGAATTTCTGAAGGGCACGGCGCAGCGGCCGGGCACCGAATGCCGAGTCATAGCCAGTTTCCGCCAGCCACTTACGGGCGGCATCGGTCAACTGGATGGTAAACCCGCTGTCTCCCATGCGTTCCTCAATCTCCTTCATCTGCAAATCGACGATCCTCACCATGTCTTCTAGAGAAAGCGGTGAGAAAGTGATGATCTCATCGATGCGGTTGAGGAACTCAGGCCTGAAAGTACTCTTGAGCGCTTTCTGGATCTTATCCTGGGCTTCGCGGTCCTCTGTCGTGGAGGTCGGCGGTACAAATCCCAGGCTGCCCGACTTACGTACGTATTCTGTGCCTAGGTTGCTGGTCATAATTAACACGGTGTTGCGGAAGTCCACCACCCGTCCCTGGCCATCGGTCAATCGGCCATCGTCCAGGATCTGCAACAGGGCATTCCACACTTCAGGGTGAGCTTTCTCGATCTCATCGAAGAGGATCACCCGGTATGGTCGTCGTCTGACAGCTTCGGTGAGCTGGCCACCTTCTTCATAACCCACATATCCCGGTGGGGCACCGAACAGCCTCGATACGGTATGCTGCTCGCGATACTCGCTCATGTCGATGCGTACCAGTGCATCCACATCGTCAAATAGGAATTCAGCCAGCGCCTTGGCAAGCTCCGTCTTTCCTACACCGGAGGGGCCAATGAAAATAAATGAGCCGATCGGCCGACGCGGATCCTTTAAGCCAGACCGGGATCGCCGGATGGCATCAGAGATGGCATGGATGGCTTCATCCTGGCCAATGATATGCTCATGCAGACGTTCTTCCATACTAAGTAGCTTTTCAGACTCGGTTTCCATCATCTGAGAAACGGGGATGCCCGTCCACTGGGCTACAACGGCAGCGATGTCGTTTACATCCACCACCTCGTCGAGCTTGTGCTCGCTTTCCCATTTATCGCGCAAGGTATTGAACTCACCTTCCAGGCGCAGCCGTTCAGCTTTCTTCTCGGCAGCCCGCTCGTAATCGCGCGTCAGCCCAGCCTGCTCTTCTTCAGCCTGCAGGCGATCGACCTCACTCTTCATGACCTTCAGTTCGGGAGGAAGCGAATACAGTGCTACCCGCAACTTGGCGGCAGCTTCATCCATCAAGTCGATGGCTTTGTCCGGCAGGTGGCGGTCGGTCACGTAGCGGGAGGATAAGCGTGCGGCGGCAACCAGAGCATCGTCTGAGAAAGTCACCTTGTGATGGGCCTCGTATCGGTCGCGTAAACCGCGCAGCATCTGGATGGTGTCATCCACGCTGGGTTCTTCAACATATACGGGTGCGAAGCGCCGTTCAAGAGCGGCATCCTTCTCGATATGCTTGTGATATTCATCGAGGGTGGAGGCGCCTACGCACTGCAATTCTCCACGGGCCAGGGCAGGCTTCAACATATTGGAAGCGTCCATGGCACCTTGGGCGGCACCAGCACCTACCACCGTGTGAAGCTCATCAATAAACAGGATGACTTCTCCCTGGGCCCGCTGGATCTCTTCGATGGCGGCCTTGAGACGCTCCTCGAACTCACCCCGGAAGCGCGAACCGGCGATCATGGCTCCCAGATCAAGGGCAATCACTCGCTTGCCCACCAGAATTTCGGGGACATCGTTGGAGGCGATTTTTTGAGCTAATCCTTCCACGATAGCAGTCTTACCCACACCAGCCTCACCGATGAGAACAGGGTTGTTCTTGGTGCGGCGGGAAAGGATTTGGATAACACGCAGGATTTCGGTATCACGCCCGATCACGGGATCAAGCTTGCCTTCCCGCGCCATCTGGGTCAGGTCACGTGAGTACTTCTCCAGCGTGCGGTAGCGGGTCTCGGCTTGCGGGTCGGTAACCCGTTGGCCACCGCGGATTTGCTGGATGGCTTCGTAGACACGTTCACGCGTCACTCCAGCCCCTTCAAGCAAGCGGGCTGCTGGTGTGCTGCGCTCATTCAAGATGGCCAGGAACATATGCTCGGTGGAGATGTATTCATCTTTCAGGCGATTGGCTTCCTCGTTAGCCAAGTCAATGATTCGCTTGACACGCGGGGTAATGAAAATCTGCCCGGCGCCTCCGCCAAAGATATTGGCCTTCGGGCTGGTCCGCAGGATGTAATCCAGGCGCTCGGTAAGAGCATTTGAATCAACCTTGAGGTATTCCAGGATCTGTGGAATGACGCCCTGGGGTTGCTCAATCAGCGCCAGCAAAATATGTTCAGTATCAATCTGATTGTGCCCATAGCGTTGAATGATCTCGGCTGCCCGCTGGGCAGCTTCTTGGGCACGTTCAGTAAATCGATCAAATCGCATCATAGGCAATAATCCTTCCTTATCGGGAAGATTATAACATCGAGTAAGTTAATGCAAGAGATATGCCCCGTAAGAATTGTATATAAGTTCTATATAAGGGATATTAGATTTAATCGGCAGATCAACTAGCCCAGATACACCGCTATTGAACTGATTTTATGAAGTTTGGCTTGCGAGCATTCTACGCATATTGCCCGCCAGGCTCCTGCCTCATGAACTTTGGCAGTTGGGGTAAAATGATGTCGATGACGAGTATGGAAGCTGCTTTATCCACAAATGCCAAAGAGCATCTACGCCGCCTGGATGTACGCAAAGACCTGACCAGGGTTGCTGACCTGGTGGAGCTGTGTTTCTTCGACACGCTCGACCCGGAAGGCAGGCAGTATCTCAACGAGATGCGTAGGGCCGCTCAAAATCCATCCGTCATCAGGTTGGCAAATAGCCTAATGGAGGAATCTGCCTTCATGCCCTCCGGCTATGTGTGGGAGGAGGCTGGCCAGCTGGTGGGCAATTGCAGCCTGATCCCGGTCACAATCGAGGGGAAGCGGGGTTACATGATCGCCAACGTAGCCACCCACCCCGATTATCGCGGGCAGGGGATCGCCACTGCCCTGACTATCGCTTCTCTCAGGCATGCGCGTGAACACCGAGTGAGCTCGGTGTGGCTACAGGTACGCGAGGACAACCCGAGTGCCATCCATATCTATGAGACCAATGGTTTTATTGAGCGGCTACGCCGCACAAGCTGGTTTAGCGGTCCAAGTTTTCCCAATGAAACCACTCCTGCGGGAGTCAATGTGGTCAATCGCCAGCCTTATCACTGGGCCAGTCAACGCCTGTGGTTGAAGGCACTCTATCCGAGAGATATGGCCTGGAACATCCCCTTTGATTGGAACCTGTTCCGCCCCGATATCTGGGGTAAGTTCTACCGGGCGTTCAGCCTCGAGTTCCTGCGGCATTGGAGTGTGGAACGTGATGGCGTGCTCAAGGGTGTCTTGAGCTGGAAACATTCTACCGGGTTTACGGATACCCTTTGGCTGGCGATCCCCGAGCTATTCGATCATGAAGCCATCCTGAGCTTGTTGATCTCCGCCCGTAGCAGCATGCGCAGGGAACAGCCTTTGAGCCTCAATTTCCCGGCACGAACGGCCGTGGACTTATTACAAGCAGCTGGTTTTTACCCCCACCAGACGTTAATCTGGATGGAAAACAGACTCATCGAGCTATGATCGCCCTCCGATTGTAGGTGAATCGTAGGTTATAAAAACCAAAAGTCGGTTGACTTTCCCATTGAATTGGCTTATACTGAAATTGAACGGAGAAGATACCGCTATGCGAGTTTCTCTCTCAAAACTGAATAGTGACTGTAGTTAACGGTGGCACGCGTTACTTGACGCGTGCTTTTTTTATCCAGATATTGACAAACGAAAGGAGACGAATTTAAAAATATGGATTCTGGCTTGATCCGCAAGCGAGAGAAAGCAAAACGCTATGCTGAACAGCGTGAACGTATCCATGTTAAGTCGCTGTTGGTTACTTTCGACGGGGATAACAACCCCCATAATGTCATCTATGATAAGAATTCCTGGCAGTGCGACTGTGACTTTTTCAAGACACGCCAGACCTGCAGTCACACCATGGCCCTCGAGATGATCATGGAAGGATGTGCCTGGGTAGAGTAACTCAGGGACAAATAAAACTGAATAACTGGTATTCTGCGAGCCTGCTGAAGGCTCGCTTTTTTTTACAGGGTGACGCGTTCCTGGATAAGTGACTGGGCTTCGTCCAATGCAGCCTGGCGGTTGGATATGGGAAAACGATTATGGAGCGGACTCAGGCGCGCTCCAATTGCAGTTGCTTTCCAGAATAACCAGGCAAATGGCTTCGTGATGGTGCTGATCTGTGCGGCACGGTGAACTTCTTCAAGCGTGGCATCATCCCAGCCACCGAACAAGCCATATACGAATGCATAGATTGGGTAAGATGGGAGGATGGCAATGGTGAGTATCAGGATGCTGGTGACCTGATCGCCCTGCCAGATGAGGCCAGTGATCCAGCGTATCACGCCGTATTGCACCACCCCCGCCAGAATCGGAGCCCCCAGGGACTGCCAGAAATAAATTCGCTGAGGAAAGCACAGCTTATGGTTGGCGATGTAGGCCACGATATTTTTCGTCATGATGGCCACAATATAGGCAATGATCAGGGCATTAATTTGCAAGCTGGGCATTAACAGGTAAGCCAGCACGATGCGCATGAATTGTTCCATGGCAATCAGACCGCTTTTCATCCACGGCTTATTGGAACCTAGCTGGATATTATCACCCACCCACGAAGGGTATTGGATGGTACCCCAAATCAACAACGGGATGCTGTACTGGGCAGCCCTGACGAACTCTGGCCCACTGGCGCCTAAGATGAAGCGGTCGGCAACCGCCAGCAAGATAGCAGCCAGCATGGCACTGATCATACCGCCCCACTTGTAACCCATGGCCGAGTAATACTGGCTTAGCTTCTTTCGTCCATGGGAGATAGCTTCAGAAATGGAGGGCATCAGGTTGTTCATCAGGGGCTGCATAACATTGAAGGCGTACACGAAGTTTTGCGCCAGCCTCCAATTCCCCCAGATCTCAGTGTAGTTGACCAGATAAATCTGGCTGATGGCAACTTCTGCTGCCTGGCCAATTCCGTAGGCAACCGATCCCAGCATCTCAAAAACTCCAAAACGAATTGAATCCTTAATCACCAACCAGTCGAAATGTGCCATGAAATAGATGCGAGCATTGTAGCCCAGGCGTTTATAAAACCATAATCCGGACAAGAAGGTCAGTAGCTCGGTCGCGTAGGCAGCTATCCCCAAACCAAACAAACCGCCCATGGATGAACCGAAGGCTGGATGTGCCTTGCCCCAGACGACCATAACTGTGACGAAAATTGGCTCTGTGATCATGGGAAAGACGACCGACCAGGCGATTTCAACGATCTCTGCATAATCGTAACGATGTAAACCCACCAGGGCTAAACGCATCACCTGATAAAAACCAGGGATCTGGATAAACGTATGGATGATAATGCTCCAGGCATAGATGGCAAGGGCAGTCTTCGGCAAAATAGAGCCGGCAATGGCCACCACCAGGGCAACCTGGACAGCTCCCGAGAGCGCCTGCCACCAGACAAACACCTGACCATACTGTACGGCCCGCCGTGGATCACTCACTCGATGCTGAGACAAGAACTTGGCAAAAGCGATGCTTGTCCCCATATCAAAGAAGCTCCAGACAACGAGGAAAAATTGGGTCACCCGTCCCCAAATTCCGATCGCCTGGGCGGATGGCAGCAGGTATACCGGCAGGATCAGGTTCTGGTAGATGATCAGCGGAACAAAAATAAGGATGCCTAAAAAGAATGCCGTTAAGAAACCAGCCAGTGGACGGTGAAAGCCAATATTCTCCCAGTCGGTTGTGGCTTCACGCACGGAAAATTTTGCCCGATCCGCGACAATTATATTCAGCGCCTCAGGGTGACTGACGCTATAACGCCTGACCACCCAGAAGGCGACGACAGATGCAAGTAGCAAACCGGCCAGCAAAATGTATAAGATGAGCTGGTCACGGGTATGTGGCACTGGCGAGGCAGGATATTCTCCAAACGAGAGAGGTGTGCGCCCAGCCGCACTTTCGACCATGTAATAAATGAAATAGTTGAAATAGCCCCATTCCTGGAACTGTGGATTATCCCCATTAAGAAATGCAGTAAAGAGATAGGCTGTTCCCACCCCGGTGGAGTGGCTTCCCAACACCAGCGAGCCATCTTCGTAACCGATAATTATTGGTGAGAAGCTGGTGTTGCTGACCAGATCGCGGCTGCGGACCTGTGGGGCACTCATCCAGTCGATTTCAGCGAGAATTGGATCTGTAGCCGATGGAGAAGTGGTCAACCTGAGCGGATCTTCCTTATACTCAATGGAAACCTGTTCGCCAAACAATGAGCTCAGCTGGGAGGCGGTGATATCTGATCCCATGATCAGCACCAATCCAGCGCCATTCATGATCCTGGTTTGCATCGAAAGATCGGCGGGGATCTTGCCATTCAAGACGAAGACATCGGCAACATTCGGATCGGTGACGAGTTTTATGTTTTTATCCAGGCTCAAGGCGGTGGATACGCCACCCACAGGGCCAGCGTAATACACGTATAGCGATTCATCTGCCAATACCTGCTGGGGAAGAATTAACAAGCAGGATAAAACCAAAAGGATGAATACTATTCTTCGCAACACTGCCCTCGTTACTGGTGTTTTGATGTGAAGTGCCCAGAACAGATTACGAGATCGAAAATACCCAGGAGGTGGGATGCAATAGTTTATAGTATATCGGCCAGGTAGTCAAATTCTTGATGTAATTTATATAATGTAGAAACCAACCGGATTATGCTATACTGTAAAATAAGGCCTAGAAGTAAAGCAGAAACACATGGCACGGAAACCCACGCTCACCAAGGTCATACTACCTCAGCGCCGTAAGGAGCTGTTTACCCGTCAGCGCTTGATCAACTTGCTGTACGACCTGCTGGACGAGAAGCTCATCCTGGTGATCGCCCCTGCTGGCTATGGAAAAACCTCCTTACTGATCGACTTTTCTTACCAGGTAGATCTACCGGTGTGCTGGTATGCGGTGGATGAGCTCGACCAGACGCCCGAGCGTTTCTTCACCTATTTCATCGCCGCCCTCAACCAGCGCTTCCCGGCTTTTGGTGAGTCATCGAAAACAGCCCTGGCGGCGATCAACCCCTTCAACCCGGATATCAACCAGCTTGTCTCGGTGATCGTTAACGATGCCTACGAACACATCCAGGAGCATTTCCTGATCATCCTGGACGATTATCATTTCGTCAGTAGTGTAAAGGAAATCCAGGCATTCATCAACCGCTTCATCAATGAATCAGCCGAGAACTGCCACTTAATCTTGAGTTCGCGCACCCTTCTCAGCCTGCCAGACCTGCCACTGCTGGTCGCCCGGTCGCAAGTGGGTGGCATGGGCTTTGAAGAATTAGCATTCCGGGCGGATGAGATCCAATCTTTTGTATTGCAGTACTACCACGTGACGTTATCCGAGGCTGCCTCGCAGGACCTGGCACGTGACACAGAAGGGTGGATCACCGGGTTGATGTTGTCTGCTCAGGTGATGGGACCGGGGATGACCAACCAGATGCGGGCAGCACGAGTGACAGGCGTTGAGCTGTATACCTACCTGGCTGAAGAGATCCTGGATCAACAGACCCCGGAAGTAAGAGACTTTCTGCTGCGCACCTCATTCTTATACGAGTTCGATGCAGGCTTGTGTAGTGCCATCTGGGGAACTGAAGCCAATTGGCGCGCGCTGATTAATCAGGTGATCCAAAACAATCTGTTCGTGCTACCCGTGGGAGAGGATGGCAGGTGGCTACGCTACCATCATTTATTCGGGGAGTTCTTGCGAGCTCAATTTGTGAAAGAAAAGCCCGAGCAACTGGATGGCTTGTTACGCAGGATCGCCGCAGTGTATGCCGGGCGCGAAGAATGGGTAAACGCCCATTCAATTTACAATCGCCTCGGTGACCCTCAGGCTACCGCTGATCTGCTCGAACAAGCCGGCACGTCGCTCATCCGTAATACCCAGTCAGGCCTATTGGCTAAATGGCTGGATGAACTGCCGACTGACCTTTTGGAGGTGAGGCCAACCTTGATTTCCCTCAAGGGCACGGTATTATTAATCCAGGGGCAGGTGGAGAAAAGCCTGGAATATCTTGACCGAGCCGAAGCTGCCCAACGGCAGGCAAATGATTGCCTTGGGTTGGCACGCACACTTGATCGGCGCGCAACTGCTCACCGGTATCGCGGTAATTACGAAGCTTCAATTCAGGATGGCACGGAGACGCTGGAACTTTCCAAAGGATTGCGTGAGTTACGTTCTGTTCGCGCTGGAGCGTTCCGGTCAATCGGGATAAGCCTGTATTACCAGGGGCAGCTTGAAAAAGCTGCGAAAATGTTGCACCAATCGTTATCGATTTTTAAAGAACTAAGAGAAGACCAGAACGTGGCGCTGGTTCATATGGAGCTGGGTATCTGCAGCCAATATCAAGGGGATACAAGCGGTGCGGTCAGCCATAATGAACAAGCGCTGTCATATTGGCAGGCAGTACGCAATACGACCCGCCAGTCATCCGTACTGAACAATTTGGGGAGCTTATACCACCTGGCAGGAGCTTACTCTGAAGCAGCCAAGCTCTTTGAACAGGCGCTAATATTGGCGAGGAGCAACAACTTCCTGCGCAGTGAAGCCTACTTATTATTTAACCTGGGTAACCTGTATGCAGACCTTGAAGCCAACGACAGCGCTCGCGACGCATTCCAGAAAACAAGCGATATCTGCCAGAAATTGGATGACCATTTCCTGCTGCTCAATGTGGAGCTGGCCGAATCCACGCTGGCCAGGCGTGAAGGTAAATACGTGCGCGCCAATGCATATCTGCGGTCGGCTAAAGAGCTGGTTGAAAAAAGCCATTCCAGCTTCGAAAATAGCCTGTGGGCATTGGAGGCAGGGAATGTCGCCCTCGCTGAGAATAAGCTGGAGGCTGCCCTTGAACATCTGAGATGTGCCTATGACATCTTCAGTGAAGGTGGGCAGAAATTAGAAGCCGCTAGTGCGGCTCTGCTGCTATGTAATACTTACTCCCTTAAAGGTGACTTACAAGCTGCACAAACATCGATGGAGCAAGTGCTTGATTGGGTGCATGATTTGGAAAGCATCCAACCACTGATCGTGGCGGGTCGGGTTGCTAAAGAAGTACTTCGAAAGTATATGGAAGATGTCAGAATTGGAGCTCCAGTTGTAAAGCTACTTAACCGGATCGAGAATTTTGAGCGGCAAATCCCAGGGCTGCGACGCAAGCTTCGACCGCATACCGCGACGGTGCTACTCATTCCTCCAAAACTCAGCATCCATGCGCTTGGCCGTGCCCAGGTAAAACTGGATGGTAAACCAGTGACTACTCCGAGCTGGGCTAACCAGAAGCGCGCACGTGAGCTATTCTTCTTTATGGCTACCCATCCGAACAAAAGCCTGACCAAGGAAGAAATCGGATTGGTCCTGTGGCCCGATAGCTCAACGGAACAGCTGCGGCTTCAGTTCAGGAATACGTTATATTACATCCGCTATTCCCTCGGACAAGATGTGGTCATCAGCAGTGATCGCCGGTACAATTTTAATGCTGACCTCGATTACAGCTATGATGCGCAGGATTTTGAGCACAAAGTGCTCCAGTCAGAACGTGCAGAAACGCCCGCACAAAAAATCGCCCTGCTTCAGGAAGGCCTGGCTATCTACCAGGGAGAGTTCTTCCCAGAAGGAGAGGGGATGTGGGTTGTGACTGAGCGCCAGCGATTAGGTGAGCTTCACGAGCACGCACAACTGACCCTGGCACAACTGCTATTAGAGCAGGGCGAAGCTAAAGCTTCGTTATCGTACTCTCAGCTAATCCTGGCAGATAATCATTGCATGGAATCGGCCCACCGACTGGCTATGCAAGCCTATGCCGCACTGGGCAACCGCTCGGGGATAAAGAACCAGTATGAGCAATGTAAGCAATACCTGATGGAAGAGTTGGGGCTCGAACCTTCATCAGACACAGAGCAACTCTATAAATTAATCAATTAACCACTCAGAAGCAAATCAATCCATGCAATAGAATTGGTGATTTATTAATCTTTAACAGACTGTTTCGAGGACTTGATTGTGTAATAATATGGAGATAAAGTACGATCATATACCATTTTTTAAGAGGAGATATTCAAATGAACACCTGCCTTTCCAATATTTATTTAAAGTTCGCCAAGTTCGATGCCCGCTATGTTCGCTTTGCCCTCGTAATCATCACATTAGTCGCTTCGGGTCGTTTTGTTATCATGGGCCTGCCCATGCCTGGTGATGTGAGTGGATAATTGGTATCCAGCCAATCCACACATGCCAATCAGAAATCATCACCAATATCCATATGATCCTAATGATCGAGGAAAATCCAATGTTAATGATTGATTCCCCATCAACACAAATCAGTACACAGCTTGATCATCCGTCATCGAATGATGAGCTGAATCGCCTGTTGTGTGCAGCTGTGGTAAGCAAGAGCTTCCGCGGCATGCTGATGGCAAATCCAACACTCGCTGCGTCATCCGGGTATCAGGGAGAGACATTCAACCTGAACGATGAGGATCAGAGCTGGCTCTCATCCATGCGCCCCACCAGCCTGGTGGATTTTGCTGCCAACCTGGCGAACTACCAGAAAAATGCCCAGGAAAGCCGGGTAAATCTACCCGTTGAACCTGTCAGACAGTATGTGAGAGTGAATTAGAACTAGATATTAACAAATATTACTAGTAGAAGGAATTTCTAGCCTGAACAGAGATGTTGTGCTGCGGGAATTAAATCCCCGCTTTAATACATTGCTTGATCACATCCCTGGCATGGTATACCAGTGTCGCAATGATTCTAGGCGCACTCTGGAATACGCCAGCAGGGGATGTCTGGAACTAACCGGATATCTGGCGGAGGACCTGGTTAGGAACCGGCTCACTGCCTATGGCGACCTGATCCACCCGGATGATCGGGAAATGGTGTGGATCAATATCCAAAATGCCATTGTGCAGCAGAAACCATTTGAGTTGGTCTACCGCATCCATACCCAAAACCGCCAGATCAAATGGGTCAGGGAAGTCGGGAGTGGCCCTCTAAAACTAGACGGATCACACCAGTACCTGGAAGGTTTCATCTCCGACATTACCGATTGGAAGGTTGCGGAGGAAACGATCCAGCGCCAGGTATGCCGCCTGCAAGCGCTACGCACGATCGACACGGCCATCTCCGCGGGACCTGACCTGCAATTTACATTGGGCGTGCTGCTCGAGCAGATTGTGGCCCAGCTCAACGTGGATGCTGCCTCCATTCTCCTGCATAAGATTGGCTCACCGGTTCTCGAGTATAGTGCCTGGCGCGGATTCCGCACAGAAGCCTTGCTCAATAAGATGATCCGTATGGGTGAAGGTTTCGCAGGGATGGTGGCTTTAACGCAGCAGATGATCCATATCCCGGACCTACCTCCCGAATCAAATATGGGAGCTCAACCCCTGCCTATCGAAGCGGAAGGATTTCGAGGGTACTACGGGATACCTCTGATCGCTAAGAAGCAGCTGAAAGGCGTGCTGGAGATCTTTTTACGCGCACCCCGGTCGATCGACCCTGAACGGCTGGAATTTCTTGAAGCACTGGCTGGGCAGGCTGCCATCGCACTCGATAACTCATCCCTGTTTGAGCAATTGCAGGATTCGAACAGTGAGCTTTCGATCGCGTATGACGCTACCCTGGAAGGTTGGGCCAAGGCTCTCGAGCTGCGCGACCGTGAAACGGTTGGTCACGCTCACCGGGTGATTGAAATGACGTTGCGAGTGGCGAACATACTCGGAATCGACGGCGAAACGTTGCTTCACTTAAGACGAGGTGCATTGTTGCATGACATCGGTAAGATGGGCATTCCCGATTCAATATTGTTAAAACCTGGCCCACTTACCCCAGCTGAATGGGAGATCATGCGTCAACATCCATTGCATGCCTTTGAGATGCTGAAGACCATCGATTACCTCTCCCCAGCCCTTGAGATTCCATACTGCCACCATGAGAGGTGGGATGGGAAAGGTTATCCACAAGGCTTGCAGGGTACTGCCATCCCGCTTTCGGCGCGCATCTTTGCCGTTGTTGATGTATGGGATGCCCTTACTTCGAAACGGCCTTACCGTTATGCCTGGTCCGAACAGCAAGCTTTGGAATATATCTTGCGAGAGTCGGGCAGGCATTTTGATCCCGAGGTAGTAAAGGTCTTCATTAGCAAACTATAAAGGTTAAAAGCACGATGCACTTCTTCAGAAGTGCACCGTTTAATTTCGTAAATCCAACCAAATGAGAGTTGCTTCTATCTCTCGCTTATTGAAAGCAGAGATCCACTGGTTGGTTGGCAAGCCAGTGTAAAAACAGACGATTTACTTTTTCTTCAAAACGGGCAGCCCGGTCTTGCTTTCGGTCACCACATAACCTTGTGGAACCAAATCCAATGCGCCCGCCTTTTGAGTCTTTGCAAAGTAATAAAGGTGCTGTTTCTTTCCACTCTTTAGGACACGCGTCGTGGCATGGAGAAAATAAGTTTGCCCCTTCGAGTTTTTAAAACTGAATGCCATAGATGTGCTCCTTTCTTCTCATTTGGATGGTATGAGAATAATTTTCCGAGCCGAATTACTCGGATAAATTAATCATACATCAATTATCGAAAATAGGGGGATTAAATAAGCATGAGTATTCAGTCGTTACTTCTCCCTACCTCCATAGATTATTGGATTAAAAATATCATGCCCAGCACATAGGGTAACAGTGCTAACAGGCCAAGTAGCGGATTCCGGCCTTTTCGCCGGTTTTTGTTATCCCAGCTAAATAGGTAGACAGATAATCCAAAGGAAATAATACAGCTAACAAGTAAAATGACAACCGACCAAATCGGGTCGAAGGAAGGTGGCATGCCAAATGCCAACCCGCGCCAGGCGTTCATGGCGTAGCTCGTGGGGAGGAGGAGTGATACGCGGTACAACGCAGGTGGCAACATGCTGGCAGGAATCATCAAGCCACCCAGGATCATGGAAGGCAGAAAGATGGCCTGGCTGTATAAGACAATCAGCCGTGAATTGGGTGATATCACCCCGATTAACATGCCAAGGCTGGCGAAAGTGAAGGCGGTGATCACGAAGACCAGGATAAAATATCCCCAATTTATGGGTATGCCAGCTTTAAATAGCGGTCCAGCTGTGAAGGTAATGATCAGGGCAACCAAAAGCATGTGAACAAAGCTGCTCAAAACAGGAATTGTGATGATCGAGAGTGCAGGAACGCCGTTGATCTTGAAACTACGAAAAATCCCGGCTTCGCGTGCGTCTACGATCGGATTAGGCAAGCCTAAAAGGGTGCAGGCCATCATCGCTACCAGGATCATGGCGGGGATCATGGTGGGTGCGAAGGTAGGGTTAAGGCCTGTCATGAGCAAGCCCATCAAGGCATAGAAGCCAAGTGGAAACAGATAGTTCAATAAGAGCAGTGATTTATCGCGCAGGCCAGTCCGAAAATCATAGAGAAAATGATGTGAAAATGCGTTCATAGCTTGTCTCCGGTGAGGTTTTCGGGTTGGGTAATCTCAAGGAAGCGGTCTTCAAGCGACGGCCGTTCCACACGCAAGTCGATCAGTTTATCTGCGTTCAGTTTGAGGTATGCTAAGACTGCGGGAACTGTCTCACCAGCATCTCGGCTGTAATAAACCACATACTCATCTTTGCTAAACATCTGAGAGACTGCAGGAAACTCATGCGTACCCTTAGATAAACTTGATAGTTCAGAAGAAACGGAAATCTTGACCAGCCCGCTTCCAGTAGCAGTCAGCTGAGTTGGTGAACCGGTAGCCGCGATCTTGCCTTTGAGTAAAATCGCCACACGGTTAGCCATTTTTTCAGCTTCAGCCATGTCATGGGTTGCCAGGATGATCGTCGTTCCTTTGGCCTGCAGCTCACGCATGACCTCATGGAGCTCGACCCGTGAACCGACGTCCAATCCAGCAGTGGGTTCATCAAGCAGCACAAGCGGCGGGTTATGGGCAACTGCGAGTGCCAGTGAGAGCCGTCGCTGTTGACCCGTTGAGAGCGTGGAAAACTGGGCGTTTAACTTCTCACCTAACCCCAAGCGTTCCAACATGTCGTGGCGGGGGCTGACCCGATGGTATGCACAGAAAAATTCCATCGCCTCATGCGGTGTCATGCTGCCTGGCAGCCCTGAAGATTGCAGCTGGACACCGATCAGGCTGGTCACGCGGGTTGGAGAGTGGACCGGATCGACGCCTAAAATATTTAATGATCCAGCAGTGGGATGGCGCAGGCCCTCCAGGGTCTCCATCGTAGTGGTTTTTCCCGCTCCATTAGGACCTAACAATCCAAAAATCTCACCACGATTGACTTCAAAACTAATCTTGTCCACGGCCACCGTTTCACCATAGACCTTGCGGAAATCATGTACCTGAACAACAACATCCTGCATGGGACTACTCCTTAGCGAACATTCTTAGGCCAGATTTTAAGTATATAACGAAAATCAAAACATGTGATTCTCAGATTAATGGAAATACATCCTATGATATCCAGGCTTATCGAAGGTACTAGACAAAATCATAAGATTGGGTATTAATAAAACGAGATGATGATTTTAAAGCTACCACCTCCCAAACGCTTGTTTGGGAGGTGGTATATATTTTATCCTCGGAACCCATTTCCCCCTGCTCAATTCAGGTGCCCATGCACCTCATACGTCGCGTGATTTTAGCAGAATTCCCCCTAAGCATATAGCTAATGAGTCAGGCGCGTCAAGGTCTTATCCAAATCTGCTTTCTGCTGTGGTGACATCTTTGCCAGGAAATCCGGATGCACGCTTTGAGTGTGCTCTATGGCCTTCTTTTTCACTTCTTCGAGTGTGTTCCCCCTGGCCACGTAACTGCAATTCGTTCCCAAATCTTTACATTCTAATTTCATCATAAAGGTTCTCCACAATCAGATATTATGCTGATATTTGTTCTCGACCTCATGATGACCTTATTGGTCATACAAGACTATCTTACTCCCATTTATCGCATTTGTCAAATGAACAATTGATTAACGGTTGTCGATCAGGGTAAGAAAGGTGCCATCAGATATCTTCGTCAAAACACTGCCATCCGCCGAAATCGTCCATATCTGGTTGACCCCACCCGGATTTCCCACCGAGAAGGACTGCACCAGCAAGGTCTGGTCATCCAGCCAGCCTTGAACGGTGTAATACTCACCTGGACCGCTGGTCAGGATGATATTCGCCGTTCCTCCAGCAGTGTTCCCGATTGCCACCCACCCCTGCTCATCGTCCGGGTTGTTTTTGGCCATAGCAAATGCCACTCGATCACCCGCCGGGCTGAATTGTGTACTGCCCATCACCTTGTAACTCGTAAAACCGGATGGCGCTTGGATTGTGGTCAAAGTGCCGGATTGCAGGTCACGGATAGTAATCATATCTGCAACACAATGATCAGCAACATTCCGATAATCTCCAGAGATGGCGTCCAGGCAGGTCTGGGGACCACTTGGTGAGGCTTGCGGGATGATTTCGGTTACCTCCTTGGAGTGAATATCAACCTTGTACAGGTTCGAAGCGCCTGAAAACAGGATATATCCGCCAATCCCCACCGGTTCCTTGCTGAAGTACAGCGATTGTCCATCAGCTGACCAAGTCTCAGCCACAATCTGTACCGGCGGTTCGTTTGTAGAGCTAATGGTTAAGAGGGTTTCCTGATTCGAGCCATCAGGATTAGCGATCATCAACGCAGAGCTATCAGCGGGATAAAGCTGGGTTCCCCATGCAAGGATTGGCTGTGATCCCAAGCCGCCCCGCCAGATTGCTAACCCGTAGGTGGGGCTTTGAATAAAGGGCAGCTCATGTTCGCCATTGGTATCCACAGCCAAAACTTTTGATTGGGCTGCATCATACACATATGCTATCCCATTGATAGATCCCCCAACTGGTAGAAAACCATTAAATGCTGGATTATACGTTGGGCCAAGGCTGAAATCAGGCGTAAAGGTTGTCACTGCCTGCCCTGGGGTGCGGACCACAAACTGAAGCGTAGCCAGCTGTTGGGAAGCATCCATCACGTTGGTACCATCCAGATTGGCATGGAATTCATACTGCTGGCCAATGGCTTCCATGATGATGCGATAACCATCCACCATCACGTCCGTGCACAGGACGCCAGGAATGACAACATCCAGGCAACCGTTAGTCCAGGTGACTGCTTCAGTGCTAACAATGCTGATTTGGCCAACCGGGATGTTGTACTTTTTTGATAGGGCATCCACTGCAGCTTGCTCCGCAGGGATCATGGTCGCAACGGTCGGTATGGGTGACGCCACTACGGTAGGGCCTGGATAAATGATGGCGGTTGTAGTCGTGGCGGATATTGACCCAGGTGGTGGGTACGAAGCTGAGGGTGTGGCCTGGGTACAGGCAGCTAAAAAGCTCACAATAAGCAAAAATGCAAAAATCGATTTTGTTTTCATCGGTCAATTTCCTTTCACTATTATAACGACCATATCAGAAAATTCGTTCCGTATATGATAAATATTATATTAATAGTCTATATTGTCTTCTAAGCTGGTGATTAATCAGCCAGTATTGATCAGACGAAGAGCTTGTTATTCTCATTAACCCGCGAAAATAAACTGTGTGGCCAGGCATGAGAAAATATATTGGGCAACCTGCGTCATACCATTAAGGGTTGGGGTTCGGTGCTACAATTGTGTGGCTCCAATTCTATGAACTGGAAAGGAGACAAAGTATGAATGAAAAGTCGCTGGTCATTTCGAGACTCGAAGACATTTACAACCGCTGGCAGGAGCTGCTTGCCAGTCTAAATCAAGAGCAGATTGCTACAGCACTCCAGCCCTCCCCCTGGACGACCAAGGATGTGATTGCTCACCTTTGGTTCTGGCAGGAGGCATCAGTGGCGCGTGCCGAGGCTGTACTGCAAGGCAACGATCCACATTATCCCACCTGGTGGGAATTATTCGGCCCGGACCCCAATGAAGATGTCGACCGCACCAATGCCTGGAATTATGAGCGCTGCCGCGAGAAACCCTGGCAGCAAGTGTATGTGGATTGGTCGACCCAGTTTTCGAAATACCTGAAATTGATCGCTCAAATCCCTGATGAAGATTTACTCACTGTGGGAAGATTTAAATGGATGGGGGGCTATTCACTCTCGGCCAGCGTCATGGGTTCATACGACCACCATCAGGAGCACCTGGAAATGCTGACCGCATGGTTGAATGAGCATGGAAAGAGCCCATGAGCACAGCGTCACAAGAAATTCTCACAATTGAAAACCAAATCGAGAATGCGTTGCATGAGCTGGAGCTGCATGAGAAACTTGACGAAGCACTTGACCGCTACCAGCAGTACGGGCAGTTGCTGAGTGCATTAGAAATTGGGCAGGAAGAGCCAGAGTATGCTGACCAGCAAAGGGTGTTGTCCTACTGCCTGATGCGTCAGGGAAATATCCTAAGGCAGCTCGGAAAACCTGATGAAGCCCTACCGTTGAGTGAGCAGGAGATTTTAGCTGCCCGCCGATCTGCAGACGACATCACCCTGGCGAGGGCTTTGATGTCCAATGGCACCAACCTCATCGTTTCTGGGATGATCGACGATGGATTTAAGCTGATCGATGAAGCTAGACAATTGTTTGAACAAGGCAAGAGTTATGACCACCGGCAAGGATTGGGGTGGTACTGGATCCTGGAGGCTGACTTAGCCAATGCCGGTTTGATCAAGAAGGACCCGGTTGACCTGGAAAATATCGCCTCGCAAGCATTGGAAATCCTGGAACCACTCGAGAACTGGCCAGGAGTGGCGAGGGCTTACTCAGCACGAGCGATCGCACGCGAGAAGTTGGGAGACCATGTGGGGGCTAACCTGGACAGAGAAAAACAAGCGATGGCTCAATCTAGGATTGAGGCAGGGGATAGTTAAGGGTACGGCTCACCCCCTAATTGCTCATAGGTAATCATCGAAACTCACTTTTTCTTCAAATTTTGTTCAACGCGATATTTAACCATCTTTCGGATCAGGTCATACGGGATAGGCTGATCTAGGGGAAATTGCACTGCACCTTTTGAGAACTTGTAAGGCAATAGCTCTCCTTTAAATGCTTCGATACCTTCGCCAGTGGGATAAAAACCGATATGGTTCTTATGACCCGCGAACCATACCAGCATTCCTTTTAGATAAAAACCCGGCATCTGATAGCTGATCTTCTCCACGGCCCCTGGAGCGGTTTCTTTGATCACTTCCCTGACCTTTTGGAGAATTAATTGCATTTCTTCGGGAAATTGAGCGATATACTCATCGATCGTTTTTGAGGCTTGGGTAGCACTTTGCATCACGATTTCCTTTCGGTAAACGGTCCTCAGCAATTATATCTGACTGGTTATATATTTTGCATCCTCACCCACACCACCCATTAATGATGACGTGAGACCGGTCTGAAAGTGTAGGCCCACAAAGAACAGTCCAGGTGCATCACCAATGACACCTCGCTCGTGAAACGGGTGACCTGAGCTGTCAAATATTGGCAAGTCGATCCACTGGTAATCAGGCTTGAAACCTGTCGCCCAGATCACACTGTCTGCTGCCAGGATACGCCCCCCTTCCAGCTGGGGTTTACCGGAGACAGCTCCTGCGAGGCGAGGTGTAAATTCCACTCCGGATGCGCGAATTTCTTCACGCCGAGCACGAATCAACGGGTTGCCATGGGTGAGAACGTTAGATTTCATCCGCCTCCCAAGCGGTGTGTTAATGGTCATGACATGCCGCATGAACCACCAGTAAGGCTTGCCTCCAAGAATTTTTCCAAACGTATCAGCAGGGATACGTCCAACATCTCTTCCAGCCAGCCAAACATTTATACCGGCCCTAGAAAGCTCCGTGGCAATTTCAGCTCCAGAATTTCCCGCTCCTACAACCAAGATATTTTTCCCCTGGATATTCCCAGGATTATGGTAATCATCAGAATGCAGCTGAAAAATATCTGGGGATAACTGCTGGGCGATTGGGGGGATAAAGGGGGTATGAAATGCTCCTGTGGCAACAACGACATGATCGGCATGGTAGCTCGTGTCGCCAACGGAAATTTGATAGCCTGACTCATTACGCGCCAGCCTGGTCACCTTTGCACCTTGCTGGATTGGCAGCTGATATCTCCCGGCATAAGCCTCAAGATAGGCTGCAGCTTCATCCTTGGTAGGAAAGTCAGATGCCTCACCGGGAAATTTCATGCCCGGCAAGTGGTTGCTGTGGTTTGGGGTGAACAAGCGTAGACTATCCCAACGTTTACGCCAGGGTGTGCCCAACCTGGGATTTTCATCTAAGATGAGATAATGTTTTCTCTGTTGGCTAAGAAAATAACCAGTGGCCAAACCTGCCTGCCCACCCCCAATTACAACCGTATTAAATTGCTCGTCTCTTGACATTAATGTCCACCTCTAATATAATATAGTCTAACTCTAATGAATATAGGTATACTACACAACATGACCGATGTCAATACTCAGACAAAAATCTCCCACCGACAGCGACAAGCTCAGGAAACACGCAAGATGATCGTGGCTGCAGCGCAGGAATTGTTCCTGGAACAAGGCTATATCTGCACAACCATTGATGCGATTGCCGAGCGAGCCGGTGTGGCTACCAGCACAGTTTATGCAATTTTCGGCTCGAAGCGGGGCATCCTTCGGGCAATCCGCGATTCGTGGCATGAACGTACCCATATCAGAGAAGTGTTGAACAGCAGCCAGGCTTCAGCCAGCCCGGAAGAACGGCTTGATCAACTGGCTGAGGCGACCCGCAAGCAGTGGGAAATGGGTGCGGAAGTAACCGCCATCTATACCGGTGCCGCAGCAGCCGATCCTCGGGCAGCTGCAGAGCTGACCCAAGCCTTGATCGGGCGCAGGGAAGGTTTGCAGACCTTCGCGAAAAGCCTGGAACCGCACCTGCGAGCAGGGCTGGATGCAACCCATGCAGCTTCCATCCTGCAGGCACTGTGCCTACCCGAAGTCTTCGATGAGCTGGTGAGGCACTCTGGCTGGTCAATTGATGAATACCAAATTTGGTTGGTGAAAACGTTAAAAAGTCAGCTTTTGAAAACCTAGGAGTTTCCTATGATCAGAATAAAACGGGTGTATACCCCTGCCAAAACAGAAGATGGGCCGCGGTTCTTGGTGGATCGCCTGTGGCCAAGGGGTATCAAAAAGGAAAATTTAGTGATCCAGGCCTGGTTCAAACAAGTTGCCCCAAGCAATGAATTACGCCAATGGTATGGACACGACCCTGATAAGTGGTGTGAATTTAATGAGAGGTACTTCAAGGAACTGGATGATCATCCAGAAACCTGGCAACCTCTGCTTGAAGCCGCGCGAATGGGTGATATCACGCTGCTCTTTAGCACTACAGAGCTGGAGCGTAATAATGCCGTCTCCCTCAGAGCCTATCTCGAAAAACAGCTGAAATCAGTGAAGTAGAATGACAGTTCTCAATCGTCCCCAGGTAGTGATCATCGGGGCAGGTTTCGGCGGTTTATGGGCCGCAAAGACACTGGCTTGTTCAGGGGTGGATGTGTGGTTGGTGGATCGGAATAATTACCATACTTTCTCTCCCTTGCTCTACCAGGTGGCAACTGCGGAGCTTGAGCCGGATGATATTATCTACCCGGTGAGGAGCATCTTTCATAAATATCCAAATGTCCATTTTGTATTAGGCGAAGTTACCAGCATTGATGCGCTCCAAAGGGTAGTGAACACCCAACAACGCCGTATCGGATATGACTATTTGCTATTCTCGCTGGGTAGTGCAGTGAATTACTATGGCATCCATGGTGCCGCAGAACACACCTTCCCCCTGAAGGATATGGATGATGCAGTCCGGTTACGCAACCATATCTTGTGTAAGTTTGAAGCAGCCAATTATGAAGTGGATAAAGAAATACGCCGGCAGATTCTAACTTTCACGATCGTGGGCGGTGGGCCTACAGGGGTTGAGTATTGCGGGGCCCTGGCTGAACTGGTTCGTAAGCCCATGGAAAGGGATTATCCCAGCCTCGATATGAGTCAGGTGCACATCATTTTACTGGAAGCGACGGGAAGTCTGCTCACCGGCCTCCCCAAACGCCTGCATCAATACACACTCGATCGTCTCACCAGGATGGGCGTAGAAGTGAGGCTGAATTCACATGTCCAGCAGATCACATCAACTGCTGTGACACTGAATGATGGTCAAATTATCCCGACTGAAACCGTGGTATGGACAGCAGGAGTACAAGGCGCAGGATTGAAACAACAGTGGAAATTCCCCACTTTACCCAATGGGCAAGTAAACCTCTTGCCGACCCTACAAGTGCCTGATTACCCTGAAATTTATGTGGTTGGTGACCTGGCTCATGTGAAGGAAGATAGGCGCAACCTACCAATGGTTGCACCGGTCGCTACACAGGAAGGTACCTGGGCAGCCCAAAATATCCTCCGGCAGGTTAAGGGTAGCCTTCCTCTGCCGTTTCGATACAAGGACCAAGGCACGATGGCTGTCGTAGGAAGGAATGCCGCCGCGGTCCGCCTGGGTTCCGTCACTTTCACCGGGTTCCTTGCCTGGATCATCTGGGCACTTATCCACCTGTATCGGTTGATCGGATTCCGCAACCGCCTGCTGGTGTTCCTCAATTGGTCGATGGACTACCTCTTGTATGAGCGAGTAGTACGCCTGATTACCCCTTTGCCAGAAAACGACGCTATCAAAAACGGATGCCTGGAATGAATGTTCCCCAGATAAGCACCTTGTTTCTTGATATCGGCGGCGTGTTGCTTACCAATGGTTGGGACCGTACTGCACGCCAGCAGGCAGCTGAGCATTTTCAATTGGATCATGCGGATCTTGAAGAACGCCATCACCTGACTTATGACACATACGAAGCAGGCAAGCTCAGCCTGGCTGAATACCTGCGGAGGGTGGTCTTTTACCAGCAACGCCCCTTTTCGATGGACACATTCAAAGAATTTATGCTGAGCCGCTCGCAATCCTTCCCAGAGACGATTCAGCTGATCCAGGCTATAAAAAAGAAATATCGAATCATGACTGTAGCCGTGAATAATGAGGGTAGGGAAATCAACGATTACCGCATTCGGACATTCCAGCTGAACGAGACAATTGATACGTTTGTCTCATCCTGTTATGTGCATTACCGTAAACCCGATCTGGATATCTATCGGATTGCATTGGATATAGCACAGGCACAGCCTGAAGCGGTGGCATATATTGATGATCGTGCATTATTCATTGAAGTAGCTGGCAGCCTGGGTATCCATGGCATATTACACACCGATGTGGCCACCACGCGAGGTCGGCTGGCTGAGCTGGGTTTGAAAATATAGGGTCTCGCTGGGATTTACAAGGAGAAAAAAAAATGACTGAAGGAAATTACCGTATAGGCATGGTAGGGTTGGGGGTGATGGGCCGAAATTTGCTGCTCAACATGGCAGAACACGGCTTCAGGGTGGCTGGCTATGATAAAGATCCAGAGAAAGTCCAGCTTTTAAGTTCTGCGGCAGGTGGGCTTCCCATTCAGTCAGCAAAAGATGTGGCAAGCTTTGTTTCATTACTCCAGGTGCCACGCACAATAATGCTTCTCGTACCAGCCGGGCCGGTTGTCGATAATGTCATCCATGACTTGTTGCCATACTTGCAAATTGAAGATACGATCATCGACGCAGGCAACTCACACTTTACCGATACGGACATACGCGAGACAACCCTGATAGCGAAAGGATTGCACTTTTTTGGAATGGGAGTTTCAGGCGGAGAGGAGGGGGCTCGATATGGACCAAGCATGATGCCTGGTGGTGCCCAAGCAGCTTATCAGCGCGTGCAAGATATTCTTGAGGCAACTGCTGCGCATGTGAATGGAACACCCTGTGTTACCTACCTGGGGCCACACTCGGCAGGCCATTATGTAAAAATGGTCCACAATGGCATTGAATATGGAATCATGCAGCTGATCGCTGAGACATATGACCTGCTGAAGCGCGGGGGAGGGCTGAATGATGATGCACTCGGTGAGCTATTTTCATCCTGGAACGCAGCTGAGTTGAACAGCTACCTGGTGGAGATCACCGCCGACATTTTTAGGAAGGTGGATGAGGTCACCGGCAAGCGCCTGGTGGATGTAGTATTGGATGCCGCTCACCAGCTTGGCACGGGTATGTGGACGTCCCAGGACGCCTTCTCTCTGCATGTGCCAACCCCCACCATAGACACCGCGGTATCGATGCGTAACCTCTCGGGGATGGAATACCAGCGGCATGCCATCAACCAGAAATTTGGGAGTGTGGTAAGCCAGCTTCCAGGTGACCCCAAAGCAATCATCAAGCTTGCCAGGGGCGGTTTATATGCTGCCATTATCCTGACCTACGCCCAGGGATTTGCCCAGCTCGAGGGGGCGTCCAAAGCTTACCAGTACAACTTTGACCTGTCTGCCGTGGCGCGTATCTGGAAGGGCGGATGTATCATCCGCTCTAAGTTGCTGGAGTTTATCCAGGCGGCTTACCAGCAGAATCCCGGATTAATGAATTTGGTGCTTGATCCCACCTTATCAGGGCTGGTTTTGGAGCATATTGAAGAGCTGCGCGGGATGGTTCAAGCTGCCACCGGGATGGGCATCCCCGTCCCAGCCAGTATGGCTTCACTGGCTTACTTTGACAGCCTGCGTTCAAGCCACTTACCTGCCAACCTGATCCAGGCACAGCGTGATTATTTCGGCGCCCACACTTACGAGCGCGTTGATCAACGTGGCATATTCCATACACAATGGACCAAGGAGGAGTGACTGGATGAATGGACTCGAGCTACCTCCCGTAATCATCACCATTTTTGGCGCCGCTGGTGACCTTACCTGGCGTAAGCTGATACCGGCATTCTATAACCTGTATCTGGATCAGCTGATGCCGGAAAAATTTGCCATCTATGGGGTGGATGCCAAGCCTACCAGCCTTGATGACCTGCGTAAACGACTTCTGGAAGGGGTGAATCAGTTTTCGCGGCAAGGAAAAGCCAAAGCCAGCCAATGGAATGAATTTTCCAGCCACATCACAGCCTGCCTGACGGGGGACTTCAGTGATCAGAGCACCTTTGATAAACTTGCCAGGGCTCTAAACGACCAGGATAAATCATGGGGCGAACACGCTGAGCGCGTCTTTTACCTGGCTACTCCTCCAACCGTCGTTGATACTATCGTCCACAACCTGGGGCTGGCGCACCTGGTTCATGATCGTAAACGTGCCCGCCTGGTCTTTGAAAAGCCCTTCGGTCACAACCTGGAATCTGCCCGCCATCTGAACCAGACCCTTTTGAAAACCCTTGATGAAAACCAGATCTTCCGTATCGACCACTACCTGGGCAAGGAGACGGTCCAGAACATCCTGGCGTTCCGTTTCGCCAATGCCTTGTTCGAGCCAATCTGGGATCGGCGGTATATCGACCATGTGCAGATCACCGTGGCTGAGCAGGTTGGGGTGGAACACCGGGGTGGATATTATGATCATTCTGGGGCACTGCGCGACATGATCCAGAACCACCTGCTGCAGATCCTGTCATTGGTGGCTATGGAGCCACCAGCCGCGTTTACCGCAGACGAAATACGCGCCCGTAAAGTCGATGTGCTGCGTGCCATTCGACCCATCCCCATCGACGAGCTGCACCAATTCGCATCCCGAGGCCAATACGGGCCGGGGTGGATAGAAGGAGAACGTGTAGATGGTTACCACAACGAGCCGGATGTGGATCCCCAATCGAACACCGAGACCTTCGCAGCCTTGAAGCTTTTTATCGACAACTGGCGCTGGCAGGATATACCCTTCTACTTACGTACTGGCAAACGCCTGGCTCAAAAAGTCTCCCAGGCTGTCATCCAATTCCGACCGGTTCCGCACCAAGCTTTTCCAGCCTCTGCCAATCAGGACTGGCTTCCCAATCGCCTGGAAATCGTTATCCAACCCGACGAAGGGATTAACCTGCATTTTCAGGCCAAAGTACCAGGAGTAGATTTACGACTGAGCTCACAAGAAATGCGTTTCCGATACTCTGATGCTTTCCATACCAGCCCGCCAGAAGCATACGAAACCCTACTTTTGGATGTAATCCGGGGTGATGCGACCCTGTTCATGCGTGCCGACCAGGTGGAAAGCGCCTGGTCAGTCATTGCACCGGTCCTGGAAGTTTGGGAAAACGTGGCACCCTCTGACTTCCCAAATTATCCCAGCGGTAGCTGGGGGCCTCCCAGTGCCGAGGCTCTGATCGCCCAGGATGGCCGTAGGTGGCTCCAACCCATGTTTCTTGATCAACCCAAAACAGGAGGATGAAATGATCCGTGTTTTCAATGACTTGGAAGCGCTGAGCCAGGCTGCCGCCGAGCTATTCATGCTCCAATCACGCCAGGCCAGCCTGATCTGCGGACGTTTTTGCGTGGCCCTCTCCGGAGGAGATACCCCTCGTCGCTTATTCGAGATCCTGGCAATGCCACCTTATCGTGATCGAATCCACTGGAGCGAAGTGCATGTCTTTTGGAGTGATGAGCGCTGCGTGCCTGCAGATGACCCGCGCAATAACGCTCTCATGGCGCGCATGGCACTGCTTGACCATGTGTCTATCCCGCCTGAGAATCTCCATCCAATCCATTGTGACCTTTCGCCTCACCAGGCTGCCCTCGATTATGAAGCAGAGCTGAGAAAATTCTTCAGCACGTCCAACCCCGATTTTCACCTCATCTTTTTAGGATTAGGTGCCAATGGGCATATTGCCTCACTTTTCCCACACACCTCCGTGCTTGACGAAAAGGAGCGTTGGGTATCGGAAGTGTACATAGAAGAGCTGGGGATGTACCGCGTAACCTTCACTGCCCCATACATCAACCAGGCCAGCCAGGTGGTTTTCCTCGTTTCAGGGGCAGACAAAGCCCAGGTACTCGAAGATGTGCTGGAAGGTCCATATCAACCAAACCAGCTACCCGCCCAATTAATCCGCCCTGCTGGCAAGCATCCTATCTGGCTGGTTGATAAAACTGCCAGCCATAAGCTAACCATGCGCGAAGAACAGGTCTAGTTTATGGAAAGTCATTGTGATCTCCGTGAAATGGGCACTCGTTAATGCTTGGCGATTCTCCCAGCAACGCTTGAAAAAAGGGCGTCATAATTCCATCTTATATAAGTTCTAAAATAAGCGAGGAAACTTCCTTGGAGGCCTCCTCATAGCCCTGACAATGAAATAATTAACTCTATGACTTTAATCCGATTATTATCCTAAAGAACGTTGGCAGATTTCCACACTATATATAATCAGTTGGACATGGATTATCCTCCTGTAAAGGTCATCGACTGATGCGTACCCTTTCACGCTGGTTCATCAAGACATCATTTATCTATTTCATTCTGGCTCTTCTGGTAGGAGTATTGCTAGGGGTCCAGGCAACCTGGGGTTTCCCCACACCAGCTGTTCCCATCTACCCCACGTATCTCCACCTGATGGCGGAAGGCTGGATCACCATGCTCATCATCGGTGTGGCGATCTGGATGTTCCCCAAATTCAGCCAGGAGAAACCACGCGGTATCGAGGGGTTAGGTTGGGCAAGCTATCTCTTACTGAACACTGGGCTTCTGTTACGCATTATCAGTGAACCCATCATTGGGTCAGATGATTCACGGGCGACATTTTGGGCAGCCATCCTGATCCTGGCAGCGCTACTGCAGTGGTTGGGCGGGATAGCATTTGTGTTCAATGCCTGGGGACGGGTGAAGGTGAAGTAAATGCCACTTTTGAGCAGAAACTTCATACGCCTCTCCCTGGTATACCTGGCACTCGGTTTCACCCTTGGAGCCGTCCTGCTGGTCAATAAGGGTATCCAGATTGACACCCGGGTTTGGAGATTGTTACCAATCCACGCCGAGGTGCTTTTAGTGGGATGGTTCGTTCAGCTGGCGGTTGGGATGGCATACTGGATCCTTCCCAGGATATCAGGCACAGCGCCACGCGGTGCGGTGGGCCTGGCATGGTCAGCAATTTGGCTGATTAACCCGGGTATCATCCTGGTCATCCTTGGATCATTGACCTCAAAACCAATACTCGTGCTGTTGGGCAGGTTGGGAGAACTGGCAGGGGTAGTGTCATTTGTGGCAGGCTCGTGGAAACGGGTGAAAACATTCGGAGGTTAATGGGTTGGCATTACCTCAGATAAACTGATGTCAGGCTTTGCAGGAAGATATAATATACTAGAAAAATGCAAGCATATCTAAGGAGAAAAATCAATGGCAAGCATAACCCAACCCTTGAGGGATGAGCATAAAGACTTATACCCATATGTCGAAACCCTGCGTCAGGCAGGTGATCTGGTGAATGAAAGCCTGACAAGCCAGGCTCATGAACGAATTGAAGAAGCTTACAACTTCCTGACCCGCCAATTATTACCACATGCCCAAGCGGAGGAGAAGGCCCTTTACCCCGTGGTCCAAAAAGTGATGGGAGCAGAACTAGCTACAGCAACGATGAGCCATGACCACATGGAGGTTGCCCGGCTAACCGAAGAGCTGGGAACGCTGCGTGTACACAGATCTCAGCTGTCCATTACCTCGATCCAGGCTATGGCACTTCGGCGCGTATTGTATGGCTTGTATGCCTTGGTGAAGGTGCACTTCGTAAAGGAAGAGGAAGTTTACCTTCCCCTGCTGGATGAAAAACTAACCCCGAAGGAAGCCCATGAGATGTTCGAGAAAATGGAAGCAGCTGCCCACGAAGCAAAATCGCTCCTGCCTGATTAGCAAACCGGTAGAGAAGTAAACACAACATCTTACAGGAATCACCGAAAAAAATGCAGCCAGCTTAAACCTGGAGCTGGCTGCAAGAGTTGATGAAAATATCCTTATGCCGTAGGAAGGATATTTTGATTTATATGGAAGAAATTATTCGGGTCGTATTTGGCTTTTATCTTCGACAGGCGCAAGTAGTTTTCCTTATAACCTGATTCTACAGTGTCGCTGCCTTCATCCATCGCAAAGTTTAGGTATGTGCCTCCTGTTGCATGCGGATGAAGAGCCAACCAGGTATCCTTGGCCCATTTGGTGACACGCTCGTTGTTTATTGGGTCCGGATCCACTCCAATGATCGCCATAGAAAAATTCGAATCACGAAAACCCCACGGCGTTTCATGCGGCCCGACTCTCCCGACAGCACCATTGATGGGGAAAATATGGATTGCAGACAGGCCAGTCGGCAACTCACTGCTACCTTTGATGAGATCTTTTATGGCTTGTTCGTCAAAGCGTTTAAAGATATCTGCTTTCCAATACCACTGGTACCCTGCGGGATATAACGGATCAAACATGCTCTGTAAGGCAGGGAATGGAATTGGTCCAGCCATATCAATAGCTGGCTTTCGGAACTCTCTTACTGGTTTCAGAACCTGCTCGGCATCTTCCAGTGCGCCAGAATAGCACCAAATGACTGCACACATTTTCTTAAGGTGATATTGCTCAGGAAAGTGGGGGCTTGGGGGAATGGTCAAGAAAACAAAGATGCCATAGAGCTCTTCGGGTGCCTTTAGGATCATATCCTGCCAATATGGAAATATCACAGAGGCTTCTTCAATGGACCACATCATTGGGCCACCATAGACGGTCGCCACCGGTCTGGCCTGAAACAGGAAGGAAGTGACAATTCCGAAATTGCCACCTCCTCCGCGCACCGCCCAAAAAAGATCTTCATTTTGCTCCTTGCTAGCGGTCACAAAACAACCGTCTGCAAGCACCAGATCAACACCAAGCAGGTTATCTATAGATAATCCATAGCGACGAGAAAGATAACCCATACCACCTCCCAAGGTTAACCCCCCCACACCAGTGGTCGAAAATGTGCCCGATGGTACAGCCAACCCGAATGGATAAGTTGCATGATCCACGTCACCCAGCAATGCACCACCTTCCACTCGCACAGTCTTCTGCTCTGGATCGACTCGGATTCCACGCATCCGCGAGAGGTCTAGTACCAACCCACCATCCACCGTGCCAAAACCAGGCCCATTGTGAGACCCTCCACGCACAGCTAATTCCAGCCTTTGTTCAGTTGCAAATCCGACTGCACTGCTCACATCCGCGACATCCACGGGACGGACAATCAGCCTTGGATGTTTGTCGATCATGGCATTATAGACCTTGCGAGCCGACTCATATTGCGGCTCGCCCGGTTGGATAAGCTCACCACGCAGCTTCATGCGTAGTGCGGCTAGCGCATCTTGACTGATAGCGGTAGCCTTCATCATCTCAGTTTGCATGTCAGACATGATATTCCTCCTATGAAAATATAGTAGAGAAGGTTTTTCCTTCCCCATTTCCCATTTAGTAGACTGAAGATTACGTTTCTCGCAAACGATACATCTGATGGACAAAATGAACGTCGAAGTTTTTTGCGAGGATTAATCGACCCCTTACTAACAGTAACAATATTATATTATATATATCATACCAAATTTGTCCAGATTATTATTTGCATAATCTTGGTAATAATATTAACCTTTATTCATCTTCGGTCTTACTTTGATCGAAACAGACGAAGCGCGATAAGGTAACCAAGTTTCACGTTGATCACCCCGCAACCTGACCAGGCTTACCAGGTCGGTTCTCACTTACATATTGCGAGGCTTATATCGATAAGGACCGGTCAATTCGATAACGCTGCAACTCTATCCCCCATAAAGAAAGTATGTGCTGATACTCCATCCCGCATTTAACAATGACTCGCTGTGAAGCCAGGTTACCCGGGTGCACCAGGGCGATGATATGCTCCAGGCCTGGCTGACCAAAGCCAAAATTTATGGATGCCTGGGCAGCTTCAGTGGCATAGCCCTTACCCCAAAACGGACGGTCAAGCAGGAAGCCAACTTCAGTCTCATCCAGCTCGGGTAGATACTGCAAACCCGCCCAGCCAACGATCTCGGTTTGCCCTTCGGGCAAGATGCCCCAATCCCCATAGCCATATTTTTCCCAATGCATTTCCTGTTGCTGGATAAAGCGTTGCACCCGGTCCAGCGGAGGTGGATTGGGATTTGGGAAATACCTCAGCACCCCTTCCGATTGGTAGATGCAATACAATACAGGTGCATCGTTCTCATCTAGCGGGCGTAAGGTTAGGCGTGCTGTTTGCATCGATGGATATTCGTCACTCATAATTTGAAGTATCCTAATAATTGGTTTCCAACCTTGTTCCGCCAGGGCTCATACTCTCCAATGCGCTTGGGATCGTTGATTAGCAAGGCTGAAGACCATAACACCATCGTAGCAAACTGAATGGCGATGAAAAGATCAAGCAAGGACCATTGGGTATCGGGCAAGGTCCGAATACTCGAATATCCATCCCAAAACGCATCCCTGATGATCTCCCATTCAGGCCCCCAGGCCCACTCGCATAGGGCAACGGCAATATCCCACATCCAATACCCATAACCACAATCTTCAAAATCGATGGGCAAGGCTCTATTATCCTTGAATAAGATATTCTCCGGGTATAGATCAGCATGGATCAACCCATACGCATCAGGACCTTTACCCAGGCGTTCCATGGCATCCCTACCTTCGCTGGATATCGTGTGGAACGGCTGCTGGAATTTCTCTGGGATCGTAGCAACCACGTCTGCCATCGGGTGCCTGAACATGCTCCCACCCAGCTGAGAATCCCAATCCCAATGGGGGCGATCAAACCCGGCTGGAGGCTGCCATCCGTAAGAAAAAGCGTGCAACCGGGCTACAGTCTGCCCCAACGCCGTAAAATGCTTTGGCTTGAATCTAGCATGTAATCTGCGCCCATCCAGCCAGTGCATCAGTGATACCATCCGGCCAGCTGGAATCCCATCAGTCTTGATTTTTATTACCAGTTCACCATCAGTGTTAGGGACAGGCGCTGGCACTGGTAAACCACCTTCTGTGCTTAAAGCTGCCAGCCAGGCCAATTCAGATGCGATCATATCTGCATCACTTGAGGCAAGGATGCGCAATACGAAACGGTTAGGGACGAAACAATCCGCGATGCCACCCATGGGTATTCCGCCCGGGCAATCCACGCGATAGATAATATTCTGACTATACTGAATAAAATTCAGATGTGCGTCCATTAACCCATAGGATTTGAGGCTTTGATTGGCAAGTTTTCGTAGCCTGAATAACCTGCCACGCCTGGAGAGCTCACGAAAAGGCTTCATCTCAGATCATATTTCCATTCGAGGATCCAATACGATGTAACAATATTCCAAGGATTTCCAGAGAGGTTTACTTGAGTGGGTCATCTAAGGAAAATGAGCTGTCTGGGCATGTAACGTTTCAATACAAGGTTAAAAGAGCTCATGCATATACGGTATCATCGCCGCGAACATGGTTCGCATGCCTTGCTGAAGTCGTGAATCAGGGTTGCCCCAACCGCGTAATGGAAAATCCTGTGGGTCATGCGTGCCGTTGATCAAGGCAGATAAACCCTGGATGGTGAGCTCGCAATCTGGCATCGTCGCCCGAGACACCTCGAGCTTGCCTCCCAGCGACTCAAAATGCCAGATTCCTTCGTTCCATGGGCATAATGGATCGACAACCCTGGCAGAAAAACTACCCTCACCGACCTGCATGCCACCCATCATTTCCACATTAAGCACGCGGCACATGGCAGGGCGCACGGCGGCTTCAACCTTGACCTGCAGATCCGACAGCCATGTTTCGGGAAATTCATCAGGAGCAAGCCAGAGCTCAGCCCTGTCAGCCTGGTCGATGTGACGGGCAATCCAATTGAGCAGCAGGTAACGCGCCCGGCTGGTTGCGTAATAAAACCGAGAGGCAATGAAGTTATATTTCGACACTTCTTCACCCAAGGTTCGATACATCATCAGGCCTTCGAGTTGATCCTCAAAAATCGCTTGCGCGATCCAGAACAAGTTCTGGTCAGCGCGTACCCGGTCACCAAAATCGAAGCAGGCCATGCCATGGCAGTGTTGGCGCATTCCAAAAAGATACTGGCGGTATGCATCAAAAGAATCACCGATATACTGCAAGCGAATGTGACCATCTATTTTAAATTTAAGTAACGGCTGCAAGCTAAGTGTGTTGAAATGCACGATCTTGAAAAGTGGGAAACCCACATAGCCCATACGCTCATAAAACGACTCACGGAAGGGATACAGGTCCGAGAATATCTTGCCTTCTTCATGATTGGCAGACAAAAGGCTTTGCATACCCCGCCGGCAATAACCTTTACGCCGCCCAGCCGGCGAAGTAGAAACTCCCCAAATCCCGCTGGCCGGGAATAACTTGCCACGGATATTTTGCGTCAAAGGTGTGCTGGCTACAACAGAAACTGGCTCATCCCCCTCGAATACTGCATAACAGGTGATACCCTGGCGAGCGCTTACGATCGTAAACCATTCCTCTCGATTTTGTAACGGCGGCGAGGGGTGCAGGGCATAGGAATTGAGCATATAAAGTGTTTCAAGCATTTCCTGCCCTTGTAATTGTCGAATGGTTGCTTTCATTGCAATCTCCTTGTTTTCACCAGAGATGATTAATCTAAGTAGCAGGCTGACCAGCGCTCAATCCCAGCGTTTTTCCCACGGCACGGAGAGGTCAAATTCTGGACCGAATACGGACCGGTAAAGGGCATTGGCATGCACTGTACCACCGACGACCATCGCAAAAGTGGCACCGGCTCCCTTCAGCCGGCGGAGACCTTCACAACACAACGCGCTTGCAATACCTCGTCTCTGGTGCTCCGGCACAGTCCCTACTGGCTCAAAATAGCCGCAATTGGTCTCATCATCGTACCAGATCGTGGTAAAAGCTGCCACATCACCGGTTGGTGCGACGGCGACAAGATCCAGGTCGGATCGGTACAATGGCGCAGCCTGAATATTCTGGTACCAGGACCAGTCAGGATCATATTTTTCATCCGGTTCGTCAGGATGAAATGCCCTCCAGGATGCCCAGGACCGCGAAGGTAGCTCCGAAACATCACCCAAGGGTCTTATGATGTATCCGTCACTGATGGATCTCTGAGGCAGGGGTAAAACCAGGCTACGCCGCCACTGGTGCTCAGTCGCATTATGGATTGGAATAAAGCCGCGGGCTTGCAGGATTGCCTGCCGTTGGCTATCGTTTGAATCAGACCAAATCCAGATCACCTGGCCGCCTCGCCGGCTTGGGGCTTGCAAATGGGCTTCTGCATAAGCCACCATCTCATCTTCAAGCTCAGAGGATTTATGTGAGGGATGGACTTGTAAGAACACCTGCCCTCGCTCCTCAGGGTTCAGTGCAGCCGCGATTTGCTGGTCTTCAGTTTCCCAAATAATTACGTCCCGCTCTAAAGAACCATCCCCCAAATTACGTATGCCAT
Organism: Anaerolineales bacterium; assembly: GCA_003105035.1. NCBI lineage: Bacteria > Bacillati > Chloroflexota > Anaerolineae > Anaerolineales > Anaerolineales bacterium. The sequence goes on from PQAL01000013.1 coordinate 109,395, forward strand.
GCCACCGCCAGTAATCCAGGCGAATTACCGGCCAGGAGAACATGTGGTGGTCATTCGTTAGAGATACCTGGCGCAGAAAATTTCGAATCCGCCAAAAATCCTCTTCAGATTGGTAAGCACGTCGGTTGAGTATCACCCTAATGCTCCTCATGGATAAATATCATCGAAATGGGCAGAGCTTGTAAGAGCTTTCCAATGCAATTATTTAATTGTTGGTAATACCGCTATTATTTTACCCGTACTTGCGTAGATGGTTCACTCACGACGCACATTCGCCGCGCATGCCCATAAAACTGACTTGACCTGGAAAGGAGTCAGCTCGGGGTGCTTGGCCCGGATCAGGGTGATGATGCCAGCGATATGCGGAGCAGCAAAGCTATTACCTGTGCTGAGCACATATGAGTGATCCTTCCAGGCCACCCGAAGATCAATCCCCGGGGCACCGAACTCCACTGGGGGGGTGGGATTGTAGTAGTAGGTAAACGGGTCTTTCCCTGCATGTGAAGCCACCGAGAATACCGAAGAGTAAAGCGATGGCATACTCGGCTCATCGAAATTACTGGCTGCTGACACTAGCATGACATTTTTAAAATAAGCTTCGTCGGAGAGCGAGTGAAACAGGGCAAAATAATCTTTTTTCGAAGTGCTCAAGCTGAGGTTGACCACATCCATGCCATTTTCCATCGCCCAATCCACTCCAGCCGCAAATTGATATGCCCGCCCGTTCATATTGGTCCCCAATACGCGCACACTATACAGCAGCGCTTGGGGAGCAATACTGTGGATGATGGCAGCGCAGGCTGTGCCATGGCCAGCTACATCGCTAGGCTTTAGATCAGGGATATGACGGATCTTATCCTGGACACTCTCGTCCCATTCAATGATTACCCCACCGCACACCATATCACTCAACGCTGGGTGATCGTACTCCACTCCTGTGTCTACGATGGCAACCTTAACTCCCTGACCGGTTGAACCACCCCAGGCCCATTCGGGAGTGATCTCTGCCATTGGCCCGGAGGAGGTCAATTGACGGATGGCTGCTGAAAGGAATGGCTGAGAATGTGCCGGAAGGATCTGCGCTTCTTCAGTCATTACCAGCTGCCTCCCCTGCTCAGCTGGCGTTGTCGCTGGCTGTACTCCGCGAACGCGGACAGGATTTTCAACCCGGTTTCACGCTCAGCATCTCCCATGCGGAAAAACTCAGCGAACAACTCCACCAGCTTAAGCATATCCTCCTGGCTACCAACGGAAGGAAAAACTTCCAAAACCTCACGTAAATGTTCAGTGGAACCCTCCATATCAACCGCAGCCAATCGCTTAAGGTTCGTCACCAAAACTACGCTCAGGTTTTCGATAATCTGAGCCTGGTTAATCGCCAGAGCAGCCTGACCGGCAAACAGACCAAGCAGTTCCATGTCTTGCATACCGAATGAGGCAGCATTGATCTTATCCAATACCTCCATTACCCCCAACACCTGGTCACCTGCTAGCAGTGGAGTGGCAAGGATTGAGTGGGGTACATAGCCGGTACTTTTAGCAAAATCCTGGTCGAAACGCATATCCTGGGTAACATCTGAGATCGCAATAGGTTGCCCCGACATGGCGACATACCCGGCAATCCCCTGGTTTAGGGGGATGCGAATGCCAACCAGGTCTTTATTCGAAGCTCCATAGGCCACCTTAAATTCCAGAACACCTTCAGCTTCGTTTACCAATAGTATAGACGCCGCAGCTGCTCCGAATATCCGGGCAGCTGCCTCAATGATGGACTTCAAGAGGGCATCCGGGGTTCCCAGCAACGTCACCTTACCCGCGGCTTCCAAGGATTGCAGCAACCGGTGAATCTCATCGACCAGTGGATTATCTTCTTGAGGTTCAGTGGTGTCGACCATTGGCTATTTTCTCCATCTATAGTAGATATCCAATCATACGCGAAAATTCTACAGCGAGCCAGCTAGCTGGTCTGCGCTGCAGAATTTACTTATTTATTCAATGACTTCAGCACAAGGTTAGATGACCTTGTAGCACTCCATTTGAGGATCGTAGATAATCTTGACCCAAACCGGATTGGGGAAGCCAGGTTTTGTCAGCATGCTGACGGGCATTGAGTGAGCCGTGACTTCATCCTCACCAGCCATCCTGACCTCATCGGGTGCGTAGAGCAAACGGTTAGCCTTCACCTCATCGGCGCTGGTCATCTTGACCTCGTCAGGAGCCTGAAACTTCAGCGCCTGGGCCTTGACTTCGTCGGCACCTGTCATCTTGACCTCGTCGGGAGCCTGAAACTTCAGCGCCTGGGCCTTGACTTCGTCTGCGCCGGTCATCTTGACCTCATCAGGAGCCTGAAACTTCTGCGCCTGGGCTTTGACCTCATCCGCACCGGTCATCTTGACTTCGTCCGGGG